>NZ_JABWMG010000001.1:225298-317291 GCF_013366455.1 Salinivibrio sp. EAGSL
TCATGTATTACCCAAGCGGACTGCGCGCCTCCGACATCGAGGCCAACGATTAACCCCTGATCGTGACAGACGGCCAGGTCGTTAATCTTTTCTAAGCTGCCTGTGCGGCAGTGAACTATAGAATAACGAAATAATAGCCTGTGACAACAGGCCGTTAGGATAAAAATCGTTTTTTACCCTTATTTAAAACGCCCAGTCGTAACTGACTGTATTCGCTATTTATTTCTAAACATCCCAAAAACAAGGGTAAAAGCATTGCTCAGTCTGAGGGCTCACGCTGATCGGTCTTTCATGCTCGACGCGTACTGTTTGCCACTAGAGCAAGGAGACCGATATGGCATTGAACGAGCAACCGGGAGACATTGACCGGATCATTGAAATGGCGTGGGAAGATAGAACCCCGTTTGAGGCGATTGAGACGCTGTATGGCTTGCGTCAGGATGACGTCATCGCTTTGATGCGGCGCGAGTTAAAACCACGCAGCTTTAAGGTATGGCGTGAGCGGACGCGCGGGCGTAAAACCAAGCATCAGGCCCTACGTTCAGAGCACGTCTTACGTAGCCATTGCAAGACGCAATACAAAATAAAATCCGCCAAAAAGTGATAGGTTTAGCGATAGATCGTGTTTTGTGAATAACGTGGATGCGTTAATTGGGCGTCTCCGAAACGTTACGGGAAAGTGACAGCCAATTTGTCACTTTCTTATACCACGAGGCCTGCGTGCCAAACCTCATAAAGCACTAAGTTAACCTCTTAAATATCAGGCAGTTAAAAAGTTAAACACCGACTAATCCAACCAGTTATCCACAGTTTCTGTTGATAGTAAATGCACAACATAAAACTTATTTAAAACATATAAATCATGAATTTACCGAGGCAAAAAGGTTTTTTATAGAAATTTCTTGACGACGCTGAGGATAAGGAAGCAATCCATCCTTTAGTTTAACCATCGACGCGCAACTTCCATCAACAACTTATCTTTATAGGGATGAGCAAGTAACGTTATCCCATAGGGCACGTTATCGTGAGTGAATAAAGGCATTGTTAGTTGTGGTACTCCACACACATCGGCTAACGCCATAAGACGGCGCTGGGCGAGATTAAAGGTATCACTGGCGGGTTGGTCTGCATCACGGGGCAAAATCGCGCCTGGTGTTGAAGGCATAATCAATACCTTGTCACTCGGCCACATGGCGGTAATGGTATCGCGTAGCTGCTTGCGCGTTTTCTTGGCCTGATAATGGGCTTTGTAATCCACTTCCCGCAGCCGTTCAAGGTAGCCTTGGGTTGAGGTAGGTAAGTCGAGTTCGGCGCTGTCTAGCCAAGCTTGATACATCAGTAAAAATTCTTGACTGGCAATCGCAACTTGGGTTTTCTCTACCCGAGTAAGCACCAATTTATTCATCGCTAAGGTGGTTTCTTGGGGAAGATGAAGCTGTTCGAGGTGTTGGTAGACCTGCTTCATTGCCTCATCCGAGTAAAACAAGGCAAAAATTGGCTCAGCAATGACCACGCCTTGAATATTGGTGACCGCGGTTGAGGGCTTTGCCACCAGCTCTTGAAACTGGCTTAAATGTCCGAGACTCGCACTGCACACGCCAATGTTATCAAAGGTATCAGCCATGGCGATTATCCCGGTAGTATCGACCAAACCAGGCGTGGGCCGATAGCCATAGAGGCCGCAATGCGCGGCGGGGATCCGCACGCCCCCGAACGCATCATTGCCTAAACCCAGATCCGCCAGTTTTTTCGCCACTGCGACTGCGATACCGGCATTGGCACCACCCACACGGTATTGACGATAGTGGGGGTTGCGAAGTTCGGCGTAAAAAGGATTAAATCCGGTGATACTAAAGCCGAGCGGATCGATTTGCACCTGGCCGATCACACTGGCACCCTGCGCCATCATCGTTTTCACCACGCCCGCATCTTGGCTTGCGGCTGTGCGCGTTTCCGACCAAGCCGGAATGCCTATCCCTGACACACACGCTTCGAGCGATACCGAATGCGACACCGCTATCTTGTGGCGCCGAAATACGCCGCTTGCACTGTCTTGCCGCGGTGGCTCAAATTGGTGCGCGAACATCGCTTGATCGAGCATAGTGACTGGCCTCAAATAAGTGTTATTGCTTATTGATCAGTGTAATACATTCAGGCGATACTGAGTTGAAATTCCTTCTATCTGACGGTTGCCATCTTTAACCGAGAACACTCGCGGTAACGCTGCCTACTCACGGTTCACCGCAGTAAGATCCGGTGTTTGTCGGCACGATTGTTCAAACGCCCTTAACTTCGGGGTTAGATCAGCACTCACAAAGGTGTCATCGAATATTTGTACCTTACGTGCTAATTGCCAACTATCGATAGATGCCCCTTGGCCATAAGGAATCGCATACACATGAAAATGCTGCCGCTGTGCGACGTAATCGAGATTAGGTGGCACGCGCAACGGTTGATAACTGCGGTTCAAATAGATGTAAAAATCGCCCACGCAATTTGCCACTATGTATGAGCCTTGTTGACTACGCAGCGCGAGATACGGCTGGGCGATATCAGTATATTGATTGATATGCCATTTTTCTGCCGTCGGGTTGAGTTCAATCATCGGCGCGGCCGGTAAACTCGGTGGCGGTGCTGCGGGCGACTGAGTGGCGGCAACAGTATCAACCGGCTCAGAGGCTGGTGGCTTGGGATTAATGATACGTACACGTTGCGCGGTATCAGGCTGGCTGTCACCGATAAGTGGGGCAATCCACCGTTGCCATTGCCCAAAAGGCACCATTACCAGCGCAATGGCGCACCACGAGGCCAATACCCAACGCCAAGCCAGCCCAGGTTTAGCCGGTTTTAAAGTGACTGGAGTGGCTTTATGCGTCAGCTCCGTTTCTAGCTGTTCCACGCGCGTTAACGCATCTTTAAGCTCACG
Organism: Salinivibrio sp. EAGSL; assembly: GCF_013366455.1. Classification (NCBI taxonomy): domain Bacteria; kingdom Pseudomonadati; phylum Pseudomonadota; class Gammaproteobacteria; order Vibrionales; family Vibrionaceae; genus Salinivibrio; species Salinivibrio sp. EAGSL. The sequence goes on from NZ_JABWMG010000001.1 coordinate 228,225, forward strand.
GTTGCGTTGTGTGGCCTCTTTTTTTTCTTTGTCGTGCTCACGTGTCAGGCGCGCATGTTGTCCGTCTAATGATTGGTGCTGACGCTCAAGTTTTTGGTACTGCTCTCGCCACTGGCGGTTATCAAACTCAAGTTTGGCAATTTTAGCCGTGAGGTGTGCCGGAATTTGTTGGCCGGCCTGACGAGATTTGAGGGTGCGGTTTTCTTGCTGCAACACCGCTAACTCTTTTTGCAGGCGTGCAACCTGGCTGCGTAACGCCGCCTGACTTCCCTCGTTTTGCGTTTGCCCTAAAGCGCTATCGTCGCCCTTCCCTGATTTAACGGCCTGGTATGCTTCACTGACCAGCTGCATCAACCCAGTGCTGCCACCTTTATCCGGATGCACACGGCTAGAAAGTCGCTTATAGCGTTGTTTAACCTGCGCGGCCGTTTCGCCGGCATTCACGCCTAAAAGTTCGTTCCAAGTGGTCATGCTAGGGCTCGTTGAGTCAGTGGTTACCGATTAATGGTAATAATAATATCGGCCAATGTCTTATAACATTGAGCCACCTCGTTTAAAAATTGGCGTGAATCAGTGCAAGAAACATTTAGGCAACTGACACATATCACGCGGCACCGTTAGCCAGTAGAACCTTCTATAAAGCGATAATTTTTACCTTTTCAGAAGAATAATGCCCTGTTCACTTAATTTTGCATTGCATTCATATTTCTGTGATCTATCATACTTTCCGTCATAACGACGTTCCAATGAAGACAGCAGGAGAGAGATGGCAAATGCCATCCGCCGAAGAAGTAAATCTTTCAGGCACTTAATTGTATGGACTGCTGTTGGAGGAAACTCTGGAGAGACCCGTTAATTCGGGCGCCGAAGGAGCAAGCTTGTTTTCAAGTGAAACTCTCAGGCAAAAGGACAGAGGAGATACCCACCCCAATATGTAGCACTTTTGTTAATATTAGTGTGGTCTATCTTCTCCTTTGATGTTTAAAGGGGGATTAATGCCATTTTTTTCACAACTACCCGATATACCCGCGCTTCTTGCCACCATTGACGACTGGATTTGGGGCCCACCGCTTTTATTGTTATTAACCGGTACCGGGCTCTTTTTTACCGTTCGCTTGGGCTTGCTCCAATTCCGCCGTTTGCCCTTTGCGCTCAAGCAAATATTTAAACCTTCTGATGCAAGCAGCCAAGGCGATGTCTCTGGTTTTGCCGCGCTATGTACCGCATTATCTGCCACCATTGGTACCGGTAATATTATCGGGGTTGCCACAGCAATTTCGTTAGGGGGCCCAGGCGCACTATTTTGGATGTGGTTAGCCGCTTTTTTAGGGATGGCGACCAAATACGCTGAGTGTTTACTGGCGGTGAAATACCGCGAAACCGATCATAAAGGTAATATGCTTGGCGGGCCGATGATGTACCTATCCAAAGGCGCCGGCAAGCCGATATTAGCCAAATTATTTGCCTTATTCGGCATCGGCGTGGCTTGTTTTGGTATTGGCACTTTCCCACAGGTGAACGCCATTAGTAGCGCCGCGACCCATTTGTTTAATATTCCCACCGTTGCCGTCGCCGCTATCCTTACGGTGCTAGTGGCGTTAGTGACTATCGGAGGCGTGAAATCTATTTCGGCCGTCGCCGCCAAAATCGTTCCTGTGATGGCCGTATTATACGTCGCTGCCTGCTTGTGGGTACTCGGCGCCAATATATCCCAATTACCCCATGCGGTTGGCCTGGTGTTTGAGTCCGCGTTTAACGGCATGGCAGCCACCGGCGGCTTTGCTGGGGCCGGTATGATGCTCGCCATTCAATCAGGGATTGCCCGTGGTGTGTTCTCTAACGAGTCTGGCTTAGGGAGTGCCCCCATTGCCGCGGCGGCCGCTAAAACCGACTCGTGCGTTGAGCAAGGGTTGGTATCAATGACAGGCACCTTTATCGATACCTTAGTGATTTGTACCATGACAGGGTTAACGTTAATTTTAACGCAATCATGGTCAGGCGAATTAGCGGGAGCAGCAATGACATCGCATGCCTTTGCCGTGGGCATGGAGAGCAGCGTTGGCCCTATGTTAGTGAATATCGGCCTACTCTTTTTCGCCTTCACGACGATTTTAGGTTGGCACTACTATGGCGAGCGCTGCGTCGCGTACTTGTTTGGCAAAAAAGCGATTTATATCTATAAACTATTCTTTATCGGCTTGATTGCATCCGGTGCCTTTATTCAACTGAATACGATCTGGATTCTTGCCGATATTGTTAATGGCTTAATGGCGGTCCCCAACCTCATCGGTTTGTTACTGCTGCGTAAAGTCGTGATTGAAGAGACCCAAGCGTATTTTTCGTCACAAGACAGTGACCAGGCCAGCGAGATAGCGCAACCCTGTTCACAATCAACATGATCGCGTGCCAGTTACTTTGTACAAAAAAGCCGGTTCATAGACTGAACCGGCTTGTTGTGCATATGTGGGGCGAGGGAGATTAAGCGTATTGACGCTCAGCTTCCTCAATCCCTAACTTACCAAGAATTGCTTGAGGATTGATAAAGTGATTCACCCGCACCTCGTGCTCTACCTTGTCACCCACCGCGACGAATTCATAGTTCAGTGATTGCGTGGCTTGCTTATCCCATACACCATCACCGAAATATATTCGACGATCAAAATACACACCGTAATCTTGTTTGGCTCGAAATGCCGCCAACGCCATGACTTCACTCCGGCTCATGGCATCGGAGCAAGATGAAAATACAATGCCGTCGATATTAAAACCTGCCGCTTTTAACTTCATCCGTGCGGTTTCTTCCCACCCGCCGGTGGCAATAGCTAATTCAACCGAGGGCACATGGCGCATGTGTTCTACAAATTCCACCGCGCCGGGAATTGGCGCTAAGCCTTTCTCTGCAATCCTAACCGCCAATTTTTGCCTAAACACCTGTTTGATCTCTCTAAACAGCCTGATCTTGTCATGGTTGAGTCCATGGGTGTCGATTAACTCTTCGATGATCCCCGCATCGGTCACATTGGTGTAGCTTCCCCAATTATCTGGAACCGCTAAACCTGTGACTTCATCAATCGCCTGGCTGAAACACTCGTGGTCCATTTGGCAGCTGTCTACCAGCGTACCGTCCACGTCTAACATAAATAAGTTTTTCACGCACATTTCCTCAAATCCCGTTGTGTCCCACAAGTGACCGACTTGTGATTTGATCGGGCGCTTTGCCGTTCTTGATCTTCGTTTTTTATCAACACAACGAGCATTATAACATTATTTTTACTTTCTGGACGACTATCGGGCGACATCATACGCCCCTATTCACTCAGCGCAACGCTACCGTGAGAAATAACCGGGCCCAACAAAAATTTTGAACAAGTTTAACGAATTTATACGCTGGTTTTACCGTGTCGTTTCTCTACACTCTAACGTGTGCTGAATCACGCCAACCCATTTTAAGGAGAAATATATGAAAGCGCTGGTCTTAAAATCAAGCATTCTCGGCCCCTACTCTAGCTCAAACGCAGTCATTGACAGTGTAGTGGATTCCCTGTCTCCAGAGACGCTGATTGAGCGTGACCTGGCGGCGACTCCTTTGCCTACGCTAACAGGAAATAACGTCGGTGGTTTGCGTGGCGCAGACGAGCTCACTGAGCCGCAACAACAGGTGCAACAAGCATCGGACCAACTGATTGAAGAAATACAACAAAGCGATACTCTAGTGATCGCGGCACCTATGTATAACTTTACCATCCCCGTGCAGTTAAAAGCATGGATTGATCTGGTTGCCCGTGCAGGGGTAACGTTCCGCTATACCGAAAACGGGCCTGAAGGCCTGCTAACCGGTAAGCGCGCCATTGTGGTCACCACACGAGGGGGGATGCATAAAGGAGGAGACACGGATCATGTCACCGGATATATGCAAACGGTGCTTGGCTTTATTGGGATCACAGATGTCGAGTTTGTCTATGCAGAAGGCCTCGCTATGGGCGAAGAAAGCGCGACAAAAGCCATCGACGAGGCGAAGCAAACACTGAAGCGCCTTGCCTCTTAATGCGCCTTTGTTTGTAGATGATCGATCAGAGCCTGCTTAGTTGCAGGCTTTGACGCATTTGATCTTACCACCGACAGGATTGGTGATACGTCTTGCCAGTGTTACCATGAGCACTTATCGCAGGGTATTGACTCTGCTTTCTTTTGTTTGATCAAATTGGATTCGATTGTGACAGACGCGGACCAGCCAACCTTTTTTATTTACGACTTTGAGACGTTCGGTACCCATCCGGGTAAAGACAGGCCTTGCCAATTTGCTGGCGTTCGCACCGACAGTGATTTTAATATTATTGGCGAGCCTCTGGTGCTATTTTGTCAGCCCCCCAATGATTACTTGCCGGCCCCAGAAGCTTGTTTGGTCACAGGCATTACCCCGCAACTCGCACTGAAAAAAGGGCTGCCCGAACCGGAGTTTATTGCCCAAATCCATGCGGCTCTGTCTCAACCGAACACCTGTGTAATTGGCTATAACAATGTTCGATTTGATGACGAAGTGACACGGTATACCTTATATCGTAACTTTTTTGACCCATATGGGTGGAGCTGGCAAAACGGAAACTCGCGCTGGGATTTACTCGATGTGATGCGCGCCTGTTATGCGTTGCGGCCTGAAGGGGTTGAATGGCCACATGACGAAAACGGTAAGCCCAGTTTTAAGTTAGAAAACTTATCCGTCGCCAATGGCATTGAACACAGTGATGCGCATGACGCCATGGCGGATGTGCACGCGACCATTGAGTTAGCGAAAAAAGTGAAAGCCGCGCAACCCCGGTTGTTTGATTACCTTCTCACTCACCGCCATAAGAATAAAATTAAGCACCTGATTGACGTGGTCAACATGACACCACTGGTACATGTCTCAGGTATGTTTGGCACCGAGCGAGGCAACACCAGTTGGGTTGTGCCAGTGGCATGGCATCCTGACAACCCCAATGCCGTGATCACCGTTGATCTTGCCCGCGATCCTTCACCTTTATTCGCGCTTGATGCCGATGCCCTCCGTGAGCGTTTATATACTCCTCGTCAAGCATTGAGTGACGACCAATTGCCGGCACCATTAAAGCTTATCCATATCAATAAATGCCCGGTCTTAGCCGATGCCAAAGTACTTCGTCCTGACGATGCCGCGCGTCTTGGCGTGGATAGAGAAGCATGTCTTCAACATCTTAAAGCACTAAAGGCGGCGCCCGAAATCCGAGAGAAGCTGGTGGCTGTCTTCGCGCAATCCAAGCCCTTTGACAATCAAGATGTTGATAACGCACTGTATGCTGGCTTTTTTTCAAAAAGTGATCGCAGCGCGATGGACATTATCCGCGCGCAAGATCCAGAAAACCTTGCCGGGATTGACTTGAGTGTCGACGATTGGCGCATCAAACCTCTGTTGTTTCGTTATCGTGCCCGCAACTATCCGTGGACACTTACTGACGATGAACAAAAACAGTGGTTTATGCACCGCCGCGATTATTTTGAAACACACCTTCCCACGTACATGGACAACCTACAGCAACTGGCGGATCATCATCAGGCGGATGAGCACAAGGTCCGTATCTTGAAAGCGGTCTACCATTACGTCGAATCATTAGTCGGTTAGCCTCGATAGACGATGTCGTGTTTTTCGATAGGTTCAACAACCGTTATGGCGACATAGCGGTTGTGCTTTTTTTAATCTATTGTTATTCCTTATAAAATCAGAAAATTCAACATCATGCCTGCATAACTAGACCCAAAAAAGACATGCTAACGAGTTGCAGTTCTGTGATTTGAGTCCACACTTTTATAAAAGCTGTCGTTTGGAGTGGGCTTGATGATGACAACAAAAGTAAATACACGCTGTTACCGTTTTCCTGAAGTAGATTTTGAGCCAGAGAGCCGCACACTGTATTGGACGGATCAGGCAATCACGGTTTTGTCGTATGAAGAATCACGAATGCTCGAAATGCTTTGTTATTACGCAGGCGAGGTGTTGTCAAGTCGCACCTTGTTTAAACAAGTCGCATTACCCGACAGTTCTTTTGCGCAACACCAAAGTGTGGTCACTTCGCTCATGGCTAAGTCTTACCGCAACGGTAAAAAGTGCTTGCCCTTTGACGTGGTTGGCGAGTTTGGTTTTCGTGTTGCTTTACCCCAACAAACCTTTGCGCAACGGCCAACCACGCCGGCGGAAAATCAACCTGATCTCACCCCATCCCCGGCAACGCAATCACCGGCATTAGGGGATCCCTCTTTTAGCATTACAAAACCGCTTATTGTGTTGATTGCGACCGCGAGCCTCATTATTGGCATTACTGCGTTATTAACGCAGTAGCTGTTCGTCGACGCGAAATCCGAGTACTTTCGAGCTCACACTCACACTATTCGCGTTGTGAGCTCAGATCGTTGATGTTTTATCTGACTTTGTCTTATCTCTAATGATCGTGGATCCGGTGACCTTCGCGCTGGCAACATTGGCTTTTGCAGCGTTAGCGTTGGCAAAATTAGAAGGCGAAAAAACATTGATGTCACTCTAACTTTCAGCAACGAAATCAGTTTTGCATATTATGCGTGACTTTTATCACATAATTATCAGGAGTGCTTCCCTACACTGAGCCTCCGTTAATGACTAAGAAGTGATGCTATGCGAACTGCACTAACCGATGCACTGACACAATTGCCCGACGCATTACAACGCGTTGTCTCTGATTGGATAACTGACACACACTTTGGTGCGACATTTTCACCAGAGCAAGTGGCGCAAATGGAAGCCGAAAGTGGCCTATCTGGCGCCGCATTGCGTCTTACTCTATTGCCAATAGCGGCGGCTTATGCGGTGACTCCGATATCAACGTTTAACGTTGGCGCCATCGTTCGTGGCGAAGATGGCACCCTATACTTGGGAGCCAATATTGAGTTCACAGGGGTGCAACTAGGCCAAACCATTCACGCCGAGCAATGCGCGATTGCCCATGCGTGGACCAAAGGGGCAACTCGCTTAACCGATATCACAATCAACTACAGCCCATGTGGTCATTGCCGTCAGTTTATGAATGAGCTAAACGGTGCAGAATCACTCACCATTCAGCTACCAAAAACGGATCCCAAACCGTTACATGCGTATTTACCTGATTCCTTTGGTCCTGCCGATTTAGGGGTTGAATCACGTTTATTAACTGACGCGCCACACCAGTTACCCACAGACGATATTGATATTCCACTACTCAAAGCTGCCGCCGATGCAGCGAACCGAAGTCATGCACCGTATTCGGGTAACTACAGCGGCGTGGCCGTTGAAACATCTGATGGGGCGGTTTTCTCTGGGATGTATGCCGAAAATGCGGCGTTTAACCCGAGTTTACCCCCGCTTCAAGTGGCGCTCATTGCGACCAATATGGCCGGCTATCACTGGGACGACATTCGGTCGGTGGCGCTGGCCGAGATGACAAACAGTACGGTGAGCCATCTGACCGATACCCAAGCCACATTGGACGCGATGGATCCTGATATTCCTTTCGTCTATTCGACCCTTTCAACTTAACCACATGATACGCTTGGCCTCAGCGGGGATTTCTGATCGCTCTGAGGCCTAATTTGCGCTACTATCCGTACGTCTTTTTTCGGATTGTCACGGTAATGAAACAAGTTCATCATCCCCTCCAAGGCGCGGCCTGGATGCTCACTGCAGGCTTATGCTTCGCATTAGTCAACAGCCTTTCTCAATATGTTAGCTTCAAGTTGGGCTTGCCTTCGACGACCGTTGCTTTTATTCAATATGCCATTGCCTTAGTGGCCATGATCCCCTGGTTAAAGCAACTGGGGATTCGTCAATCTTTAAAAACCCAGCACCTTGGGCAACATTGTTTGCGGGTGTTTATTTCTGTTATTGGGATCCAACTTTGGCTATGGGCGCTCGCTTATCCGGTTCCCATTTGGCAAGGCATAGCCCTACTAATGACATCACCGCTGTTTGCAACCATAGGATCGGGGCTATTTCTTCGTGAACGGGTTGGTATTGCACGTAGCTTGGCCACACTTGCGGGTTTTTGTGGCGCGATGATTATCCTAGAACCTTGGTCAAATGGTTTTACATGGGCAACGTTACTGCCGATAGGCGCCGCTTTCTTTTGGGCGACCTATTCATTAATGGTGAAACGGTTATCAGCCTACGATCCACCGACCACGATGGTCGTTTACCTCCTTTTGTTGATCACCCCATTTAATCTACTCTTGGCCGTGCCTGACTGGACACTGCCGTCATCTGCAATGGCATGGTGGATGCTGTTCGGTGCTGGAATGCTCACCGCACTCGCACAGTGGGCAATAGCCAAAGCCTATGCCGCGTCAGATGCCTCGTTTGTTCAGCCGTTTGATCACGCTAAACTGCCGCTGAACGTCCTCTTTGGTTGGCTGGTATTCAGCTGGGTTCCACCTGGCCGGCTATGGCTCGGCGCAGGAATTATTATCGCAGCCGTTTTCTTTATTACCCACTGGGAATCACGACAGTCTAATCAACCTCGAGTCAAAACCGTCTAGCGCAAAACGGCGCTATCCGAGCATGGCTCTACCAAACCGAGCACTAAGCGTTGGCTTTTATCAACCAGACTTGCTCACCTCGGTCACCCTCTGGCTCGGTTTGCGTCTCTAACAACCTAATATCGAGCCCTGAAAACGCCTCTTCCACTATTGACGTATCGATGGAAAACGGCGGATTATCATCGGCCTGCGGATAAAACAAGGTGATCAGTAATAGGCGGCCTCCCGGCGCTAAAAGATCACGCACACGATGCACATACTGATCCCGCATCGACGGTGGCATCGCCACCAAAGCGGCACGATCGTAGATCAGCGAAGTCGGGCTCAAACGTGCAGTAAAAAAGTCACCACTGATCAACTCCAACTCATCGAAACAATAATGTGTATGACCCGACGGCGCACGGTGAACTTGCGGGGTATACAGGTTTTCTGAAAAAAAGGCCCGTACCGCGATATCACTCAGTTCTACACCAATCACATGTTCGTGTTTTTCCGCAAGCCAGTTTAAATCGATGGATTTGCCACACAAAGGCACCAGTACTGTCTCATCGGGCATTGGACAAAGTGTTGACCAGTAACGCATAAGCATTGGGTGCACACTGTCCCGATGAAACCCTATTTGATTTTCAGCCCAACGCTGATGCCAAAATTCTTGTTCCATGGTTTCTCCGAGAAGATGAAAAGCGGCCAGTTTAGCAAGTTATTAAATCAATCTCATTAGCAATTGCTTAAAACGGGTGGAAATTGTTCACGATCTTGATCACAAATTAGTCAAAGAGTAACTTGCGAGGCAGTCCACAAACAAGTACTGTTTATACATACAGTAATGATCATATATACAGGTGCTTTATGTACGCGATGTCTAATGAGTCAAATCAAGCAACGACGCAAACGTCAGTACAGATGCGTGACGGAAGCTATTATTCTTCTGCGTTGAACGCACAGACACCCATCAATGCCCATTGGCTGTCGATGTTACAGGCGTTAGCATTCAAAGCACGACAGCAAAAGTGGATCACGATCATTAATCCACCCCGCTCATTGAACGCCGAGCAGCTTAGTCATTGGGGAATTAATACCAATCAGGTCAGGATGATTTATCGTCGGCATGGGTTTGACGATGAAGCACTGATTGACGCCGCAATGGCCGCAGATACGTCATGTGCGATCATTGCGTTTACACCCACATTGACACGTTTAACCTGTTACGAACACAATCAGCAGTGGATTGCACGCGTCGATCCAACATTGGCACAACGTCATTAGTACGCGCCTCAGTGCAGGCAAGTATCCGCGTCAGAGATGAAAGTAAATCTAACCCACTCGCGGTTTTCATTACTGTATTCAAGCTGTGCGCCTGTTTGGTGGCTTATCGACTCCATTTGCCGATACTCTAAAGCATAAGGCATCAATACAGTGAGTTCTTTAATTCCTTGCGCACGAGCCAAACCGGCCAGTTGAACCAAATTAGATGTATCGGTATGACGCACTGACATCACACGCGCAGCGTCTTGCTGTAGGCGCTCTTGAGCGGTTAGTGGTGATTGATCGCCACCCGCTTGATACTCAAGCACAGTATTAAACATGGGCAACAAGCTTCGAAAAATATCGAAAAAAGTCCAATTGGGCTGCTGACTTTCACACAAAAAATGCGTGTAATCGAAAACAACCTCTGTGGGTGTTTTCAGCTGGGTTGACAGCGCATCCATGGCTTACCTCCAGACTAAAACCTAAGCGGATACACCCACTATAAGCAGTTTTAAACAGATGTCTGGAAGATTATACAGTATTTTGCACTCGATCATGCTTTATACACGTAACACGATTATTTCGAAAAGCTTTTTTAACACAAAGAAAACAAATAGTTGAAAAGAAACCGATTTTCTTAGCATGTGCAAAATGAAGTAACTGAGAGGCGGTGTTATCGAACACCCGCTTAAGTACAAAGACAAATCATACGACTTAAGCGGATGAGCAAACACTGATCAAGATGCTTTGTAAATCACCTTGTTGGCGGCCATTTGAACACGCTCGACTGCGCCCTCTTCGGTCAATTTTTTCAACGCACCTGTCGCCCAAGAAGCGGCTTTACTGTCTTCTTGTCCTGCAGCCAGACCAATGCCTTTCGGGTTGATCCCTTCAGGATTGGCTTTAACGATGTCTAATACTTGCTGCTGCTTAGGGGTGAATGACGAAACGGTATCCACAACGGGCGCTTTTGCTGCAGAGTCTACCGCCGGTTTAGCCGCTACCGCGGGTTTCGCTTTTACGGGACGTTGACGCGCTGGCGACGATGCCTTAACACGCTTGTTGAGTTTACCTTGTACTTTACGTTTGTGAGAAATTTTCATTCAATCATCCTACTCAGACGCACTACGTTCAGGCTCGCTGAAAGCAGCGGGTGAAAAACAAAGCGCGTGTTATACCAAATTTCAGCTCACTTTTGTAGGTAAGCGTCCCTTAGTCGGTGCAAAGTTCGTGACATTCAGCGACAAATGTTTACCTATTCGGTGTTTTTTAGGCAAACTAATCAGACACTTTCATCGTACACTTACAAGGTAAATCCTGGCTAAACGCTTGTACTCGCCGCTTTATCTATGGCGTGGAATGGAAGATTATGGATGCACTCAAGACAATAAAAATCTACCCGCCCCAATTTGAAGCGGCGCGATGGAGCATGCTAATCGCAATGGTTGTCGCATTTGCATTGGTATGCTTTTTTTTAATCCAACCCTCCTTGTCACTTGGGCAAGGCATTATCGGCCTGATCGCTATCGGCGCAATTTTATATGCCATACATAAACTTCTGCAGCGCGTACAACTGTCGTTTTCGCTCTCATTTATGCATATACAGCATCACAGCTTTCGTGGCGGTTGGGCACTCAAATGGCGCCATATTGACACGATAGGGATCCCTCAAATCTATCCGCAAGGCCTTGGCGAGCCACTGCCTTGGATGGGGATTAAAATCAAACACTATGATGCATTATTAGATGGTATTAGCTTGAGAATGGTGACTCATATCATCATGACTCAACGGGCATTACTGATTACAGCTTACCGTCGTGCGGGAAGCAAACCCAGTAAGCCATTGGAAGATATGATGTTTGATGACACCCCATATCGTGGTGCCAATGGTGTGCTTTATAAAGGTCTGATGGCGATGTTGGCCAATCGTATGCGATATATGCGCGAATTGTTAGGTTATGACATTTTTATCAGCGAAGACTTACTCGATCGCCCCCTAGAAGACTTTATCGGGGTGACAAGACGCTATCTGGCTGCTGCCAGTACGCAATAATGGTCTTGGGACAAATAGGCTCTTCTAAACAAAACAAACAAGCTCTAAACAAACAAGCTCTAAACAAACAGGCTCTAAACAAACAGGCTCTAAACAAACAAGCTGGCCCGTACTCTGAGTACAAGCCAGTTTAGTGAAAAGGGTTAGAAAGCACCGGTAAGAAAAGGATTGGTTTTACGCTCATGGCCCAGCGTTGAGGTGGGTCCGTGGCCGGGAATAAAAGTCACATCATCTCCCACCGGAAGCAGCGTGTTCTTGATGGCGTCAATCAAGGTCGCGTGATCGCCTTTTGGAAAGTCGGTACGGCCAATACCACCGTTAAATAACACATCGCCTACCCATGCGGTACGGCTTTCTTCATCCACAAAGACAATATGTCCTGGCGTATGCCCGGGGGTAAATAAGACCGACAAAGTATGCTTGCCGACGGTGACCGTATCACCTTGCACTAACCACTGATCCGGCTCGAACGGCTCGGCGTGGGCAAAACCAAACATTTGTGCCTGCGCCGGTAAGGCTTGTAACCAAAATGCATCTTCTTTGTGCGGACCAATCACCGGAATATCAAGCGCGTTAGCCAATTCTACTGTGCCACCCACGTGATCTAAATGGCCGTGAGTAAGAAGGATTTTCGTCACGGTGACATTGAGTGAATGAATCACTTGGCGAATTTTAGCCACGTCACCACCTGGGTCGACGATCGCTGCGTCTTGAGTTTGATCGCACCAAATAATCGAGCAGTTTTGTTGAAATGCCGTGACCGGCACAATCTCATAATGCAACGCCATACAGTTAGCCTTCCTTTTGTATAAGTGCGGTAGCCGCCGATAACGACGTAAATACGGGCCTCACTATGCCATGCTGTCATCAGTTTGCAACTGTGCTGCCAAGGAGATGTCACCTTCACGCTCTAGGCTGAGATAAGGATACCTGGATACCTTTCAGGTGCGCTTTATTGTATGCAGGGCTGCTTATGTTAGATATTGATAAAGTATTATCGTCGCATTACCCCCGGTTAGAACAGCGCGGTTGGCTCATGCGCCCCGTCAGTAAAACGTTAAAGCGTTTACTTCATGAGCAGGAGTTTCAAGCGTTTGCTGAACGCTACCCGCATCTACAAGGATTCGAGTTTGTTGAACAGGTGCTGGATTATTTTAACTTTAGCTATCGGGTCAGCGATAGAGAAAAAGAGCGGATCCCGGAATCTGGACGGGTGGTGATTATCGCCAATCATCCAATCGGATCACTGGATGGCTTGGCGCTGCTTAAACTCGTACGCTCAGTGCGTCCAGACGTTAAAGTTATTGCCAATGAATTACTCATGCAAGTCGGCCCACTTCACAGTTGTCTGTTGCCAGTCAACAATATGGGAGGCCGAACGCCTAAACAAAATCTACAACAAATCACACAGTGGCTAGAGCGTGATGGCGCTTTGATTATCTTTCCAGCCGGTGAGGTTTCGCGCGTCGCACCAACAGGAATTCGAGACGGTGTTTGGCACTCTGGCTTCTTACGTATGGCGAGTAAATCAAACGCCCCTATTTTGCCGATTCATGTCGACGGGCGAAATTCTGCCCGTTTTTATGGTGCGTCAATGGTCTATAAACCTTTGTCGACTTTGTTACTGGTTGAAGAGATGTTTCGACAAGAGAACAACACCATCGCCTTCACTGTGGGCGAAATGATCCCACACCACAGTTACAGTGCCAGCGCGAACCTTCCGGTAAAAACACGGGTTAAACTCTTTCGTAAACACCTCTACCGGATCGCCAAGCGTAAGCAAGGCTTATTTCCCACCGAAACTGCGATTGCCTCACCGGAGCCACGACTGGCGCTCAAGCATGCAATTACACTCGGCGAGCAACTCGGACAGACACCCGATGGTAAACTCATTTATTTACTTGATTATCAAGCCGATTCGCCGGTGATGCGCGAAATAGGTCGTTTACGTGAGGTCGCGTTCCGCGCTGTTGGGGAAGGCACCGGACAGCGGCGTGATCTTGATAAATACGACCAATACTATTGGCATTTGGTCTTGTGGGATCCGATTGAGCTCGATATCGTCGGCGCATACCGCTTATGTGATACCCAAGCCACTCTCGCTCATCAAGGGCTTGGAGGGATCTATAGCGCAAGCTTGTTCGATTATGAACAAGGGATGCAGCCTTTTCTTGACCAAGGCTTAGAGCTAGGCCGTAGTTTTGTTCAGCCCAAATATTGGGGAAAACGAAGCCTGGATTATTTATGGTTAGGCATTGGCGCCCTACTCGCTAATCGCCCACAGTACCGTTATTTATTCGGGCCTGTCACTATCAGCAACGCGATACCACAACCCGCTAAAGAGCTACTGATCTTCTTTTATCGCACCTACTTTCGTGGCGACAACCGCTGTGCGCGATCGAAACGACCGTATCAACTCGCCGAAAGTAAACAAAGCGAGTTGCTCGACCACTTTTGTGGCAACGACTATGCGCGCGATCTGAAAAAGCTAAAAATGTTACTCGATCACCTTGGCGTCGGGATCCCAACGCTTTATAAGCAGTACAGTGAGCTATGTGAGCCTGGCGGCGTACAATTCTTAGACTTTGGTGTTGATCCTGATTTCGCCGACTGCATTGATGGACTGGTTTTAGTCGACCTCAAGCGTTTAAAACCCAAGCGCTACCAACGCTATATTGCGCCACATCTAACCACTCCCCCAACCTCTACTTGTGACTAAACCTCGCTGTGAGTACCTTGCAGTGAATAAGCGTCGCGGTGAATAAGCGTCGCGGTGAACAAACAAAGCCCCGCGCTCTCTGTCTTGATGGCGCGGGGCTATGACTGTCAACTCTTGTGATCGTGATTGAGACTACTGTGACCGTGATGAGGATATATCACGTTGCTGGGTTAAGTAGCTCGGCTCCTGAGTGGTGATTTGTCGTTCGGCATGACTATCATAGGCATATACATCATCGCGAAACGCGAGCTTGCCGTCTTCAGTGACCCATGCTGTTTGGTAAATGGTTTGTACGGAAAGGCGCGTTTGCAACGACACCCACTTAGTTTGTGTTTTATCCAAATACCCTTGGTAGTTAGCCAACTGTTTCCCGGACAAATCCAGCACCAAATCCGCCAACTGCTCGGCCTGCTCCACCCGAATACACCCAGAACTAAACGCGCGGCGCGAGCGACTAAATAAGCTTTGTGCCGGCGTGTCATGTAAATAAATGGCGTTTCTGTTTGGGGTGTTAAACTTGTACTTTCCTAATGCATTGCCTTGGCCCGGTGCCTGTTGCAATCGATAAGGGAAGCCGTCGTCGTTCACGGTTTGCCAATTAATCGTACTCGGGTCGATAGCGATGTTGCTTTGCCAGTTAGGCAAAATGCGATACTGATTGCGAGACAAATACTGCTGGTCATCCGCCAGTTTGGGCAAGATATCTTTTTGCACAATGCTACGAGGTACATTCCAGCTGGGGTTCAGCACTACCGAATCAAGTTGCGACGTAAACAGCGGCGTACGCCTTGATTGTCGACCAACGACCACTTTACTTTCGAATACATTTTGATCGTCATGCCATACATGCATGCGATAATCGGGAATGTTCACCACAATTCGATTGGGGTTATCGTTAGGCCACAACCGCAGCCGTTCTGCATTAAGTGCCAATAACCGAACCCGTGCTTGTGGGTCCAAATTTAACCACTTCGCGGTTGCTGGGCCGATAATGCCATCCATGGATAAACCATGCTGTTGCTGAAAGCGTTCAACTGCGCGAAGCAAGTCACCACCGTAGCGCACAGTATCGCCATTTATCGCTTCCAAGCGCTCAGAGCTGCCCCAAAAGCCCTGTAGCCTCAGATTATCCACCAAGTTAAGCGCTAACGTTGTCGCAATCGCTTGGTCCGGGTATATGACGTTCTCAGCCTGAATCGTTGGCCAAACCGACTGCGCCTGCTCTTGTAAGCGAACAATTTGTTTTACTAATGCATCGTATTGCGAGTGTTGTGGACGCCGCTGCTGCAAAAACGGAGCCAGTGACCCGTTAAGTCCTGCCTTAAATAAAGCAGCACGCCTTTGCGATGAGGGAGCTGGCAAGGGGGTGCGATGAGACGCGCCAAAAAACCATTGCATTCCTTTATCGGGGATCACACTTAAATAGCGAAGCAGCGCATAGGCGGTATCGGTAGCAAAAATATCATAGGCCGCATCGCTGGGCTGCTGACGAAGTTGCCGCAATTGCCATGCTCGCCATTCAAACTCAGGACTAAAGCCAGCCAGTGAAATCACATTCACTTGCGTTTCTAACTCATCTCGCGCCGCATCTTGTGTCCAAATCAACGAAAATCCATTATCCAGGTAGTCTTGAGTCAGCGCTTGGGGATAGGCCAATACGGTCGCATCCGGTGCCGCCGATTCAAGCCAATCGCGCGCATACTGGTAGGCTCGCTGGCGATGAACATCCGCCGATACAGTTTGATCATCAGGCACTCTTTTCCCCGAGATCTGCGGTTCAGTCAGTAACCGTACTCCACCCGTTTCACTGGCGTTATTGGCCATCACTGGCTTTACCAAAAAGCAAAACACTATCAGAAGGTTAGCCAACCAGGCATCGTGCCTTCTCATCATACGCCCCTCCTCACCCCTGTTATGATTATGGCAAAGTTTTACTGCAAAGAAGCAAAATTAACGTCTGTTTTTCCTCATCACAACGCAAGGTATTGAAACAAAAACGGCAGCCAAAATTGACTGCCGTTTAGAACATTATCATGGATTCATTACACTAAGGTTATCCAGTGATTATCCCATCGGACTGGCGTCATTTTATAATCCGGATGGTGTGCATTATTTAGCGTCACCATTTTACCGCTACCCGCACTGAGGTTAATCACATCACCATCGCGACTCGCGCCAGAAGCATCTATCAGCGGATGCAGTCCAAGTAACTCGCCACTATTTAACGACCAAATACCATAACAATTGCCACGGGGCGACGTGGCGACAATCCAACCATTGAGGGTAGCAATACTGGCAACATAGTTATTAAAACGCGACCACTGCTCTGGTGAAGCATCAAGCATTTTCATCGGCTCACCACGGCGATGAATCGCGACAAGGGGGGCGTTATCAGCACCATGGTATTGCTGACCTGTCACCACATAACCCTTATCTGACACCATCAAATGGCGAATACTGAGCTTCTTATTTGCAAGCTCAGCGCGCTCGATCACTTTGCCACTGTCGATATCGATATAGACCAGTGCCGGTGACATAGCGTCAATGTTTAACACTGTGCGTCCATCAGTATGCATGCCGCCGACACCCACGACTAACGTGTTAGTATCCACCAGCGCTAACTCATGAGGACCAATGCCAAAGCCGCTTATTTCACGCACTTTTTTTACCTGCCCCTGCGCGGTTAATTGGTAAACACCGATCACACCTTCGCTGGTTTGCCGTTTACCCTCGGTGGTATATAACCATTTTCCATCATCAGAAATGGCGCCGTGTCCATAAAAATAACGATCGGAGGCGGCCCTTACTCGTGACAACGTCACTCCACGTTGGTAGTCAAACACCTGCATAAAATCACCAGGCCGGCGCGCAAATGCCACCCCTAGCGTTCCAACCTCTCGTCGCTGAGCAGCGACACCATGACCCCGATCGGGCAATGGTAGGCGGAAAACGGGTTGCCCAGACGGATCAGCGCCAACCACCGCGAAAGAGCCATCACGACTCAGCGCACAGCCCAGTAACTCACACCGCGCTGCTGCGGTATTACCACGACAACCACTCAATGTATTTACGACGGTGGGTAAAGCCGCGCCCATTAGCACCGCCTTGAGTAAACGGCGGCGTTTCTGACTAATCGCCATCGGTTGCATTAAACCCCACAACAATGCCTAAATCTTGTGCGACTTGACCACCCAACACGAGTTTTAGATATTCCAGATTGTTATAGACGGTGAGCATGTCACGATAACCCGGTACGCTGTTGAGCCTATCAAACAGCGGCTCGCCGTCTTTGGGCACACTGTCATAGGCGAGTTGCCAATGCTGGCTAACACGATCGGCCACCTGATGGTTGCCTCGCTCGCGTAGCGCTTGCTCGATACCACCTTCAGCGTGATATTGAACTTGCATCGCTTGAATGCTCTCGCTTAATAGTGTTAGAGAGTGCCGCGATCGCCAGGCTTCTCCTTGGTAGGGGTTAGGAAAACCAGGTTTGCCCAAAGGGCCGGCAAGCTTTTTAAGCACATAATCGAGCTGATGTGTCAGTGCGCCAAGTTTTTCTGCCGTGGCCATCGAAGATGGCATCCCTAACCACGGGTTTTTCTGCCACGCTAGGGTTAATGCCGTTGCACTTTGCTGCAAACGCCCACTGACGGCCATGGCTACTTCGCAGTGTTTTGGCTGAGTTAAATCCGCTTGGTGATCATACAACAACCATTCCATCGCGCCGACACCTTGCACGGCCACACTTTGATCCGCTAATGCATCCGCGGTCCAGGTAGTATCACTGGCCAGCAAGGCATTCATTTTCCGTCCGGTGGTATTCTTTTTGTCAGGATAAAACTGAATCCGCCAACTTTGTGCCAAGGCTTGCTCTGAGCCCTTTTCTACGCCTTGTAAAGGCATCCAAGCGGTCATAACCTTCTTCCATGCTTGACGCGCCTTATCCACATCCGTGCCCTGCGAGCAAACCGATTGCGTGGTCTGCGCAAGCGCCTTGGTTGCAGAGAGAAACTGTTCGCTTCTTTGTTTTTGTAGTTGCCAAAGGCCATGATTAGGCCCTGTCTCAGCTTGAGACAAACATCCGCCGAGCAACACAGTGGCGCTGAGCGTAAGCGCCACAATAGGATTAAATCGAAAACGCATACCACAAGACTCCAGCATGGTGTTTTTATAATAAGTGTTTTTATAATGAACGTAAAAATGCAATCAGCGCATCACGGTCCGCTTTTGGCATCGCCAGTACACGCTGTTTGGCGCCATCGGCTTCGCCACCATGCCATAAAACGGCTTCCATCAACGTTCGGGCGCGGCCGTCATGTAAGTAGGTACCATCAGCATTAACCTCTTTGGTGTAACCAATACCCCAAAGTGGTGCCGTTCGCCATTCTCGGCCGTTCGCAATAAACTCACCACGGTGATCCGCTAGTCCTTCTCCCATATCGTGTAACAGTAAGTCGGTATAGGGGTGAATTTCTTGTTCACTCAGTGCCGCCAGATCAGGACGTTTTGCTGTTGTGAACGACTCAACGTGACAAGCGTTACATCCAGCATTAACAAACATCTCTTGCCCTCGTTGGACTTGCGAGTCTTGGATGTTACGACGCGCGGGAACCGCGAGATGGCGAGCATAAAATTCAACAAAGTCGAGAATATTATCACTCACTTCGGGATCGCCGCCATTGGGCATATCGTCGCACACCGACTGCGACGGCATACAGTTATGATGAGGGAACATCGAGGTTGTTAGCCCGATATCGCCATTAAAAGCGGCTGCATTTTGTTGATTCACGTTGGGTAATCCGGCTTTCCACCCAAACCGCCCCAGTGCGGTACGCTGTGTGTCGATATCCCACACTTGGTTGGGGCGCCCGGAAATACCGTCGCCATTGGCATCCTCAGGATCGGCGTACGCATAGATCGCCTCAGCGGGGATCGACTCGAGTAGCCCAAGACCTATCATCGGTGGTGCAATCCGCGCTGACAGCTGCACATTCTCTGCCATCGGACCATAATTAAGGTCTGTAATAGCTAAGTTTGGCTGGCGTAATGTCACAGTCTCACCGTCTTCAAAGGTCACCGGTACTTCGCGATAGCTGATTGCTATTTTGCCCTCTGGCTTGACGCCTGGTAAGGAAAAATCTTGAAGTTGACCGCCATAATTGGGCTCTGGAATATTGCCATATTGGATCAGCTTTTGTTTTTCCGCTTCACTCATCGCTGGCACACTCAGCCGAACCAACATGGAAACGGCATTGATATCACCTGGCGATGGAGGATGACCTCGCCCATCTTTGATATGGCAATTTTGGCAGCCATTAGTATTAAATAATGGGCCAAGGCCGTCACGGGCATCCGTTGATGCCGGTGAACTGACCCAAGGATTACGAAAAAAGCTATTACCGACACTGAAATCAATGCGCTCACTCATCGGCAGGTTAGCGGCAGGTTGGGAAAAGGCGTTCGGTCCTTCCTTGATAACGGTTGTTCCCCCACCGGATGTGCGCTCGAACGCAAGTGCGGAGGTGGTCACCAAAAAGTAAGACATGTCACGTTGAGGTAAGCAATGACATTGGGCTTCATAGTGTGTCCTGACAAGGCAAAAAGCCCCGTACCACGGGGCTAACTAGAATAATATGTCGTTTAGAATTGGTGATCAGCGGTGTCTGGATTCAGGTTATCAATACCAATCACTTGCGCCGCTTGTTCAATATGCTTGGTCTGATCCACCAGCGCCGCGATAGATGCGTTGACCAGTTGATTCCCTTCGTTATTACCAGCAGCAATCAGCTGATCAAAATACACGTTGTTGTCCTCCGCAGAAACAACCAAGGTTTTAACTTGCTGCTGCGCTTGATCAAAGCTGGCTTTAATTGCCTCTGCGGCATCGGCATTTTTATCTCTAACCAAATCAAGGACTGACGGTCCCGATAAGGTATTACCATTCACGCGCTGATATGTCCCCGTCATGACATTGTAAATGCCCTGCTCGTTATAAAAATGCGAATTGTGCGTATTGTCAGAAAAACAGTCATGCTCATCTTCGGTTGAGTTGGCTTCTAGCGCGACTTTCATTCGCTCCCCCGCCAGTTCACCTAACGACAGTGATCCCATACCAAATAGCATTTTGCGTAGGCCATTCTCACTTGAATCGGCAAGCAGACTCGCACGGTAATTATCTTTGTTACCCTCGGCCCATTGATCACGCATCCACGCCAGATCATCAACCAATAGATCAGCAGCCGCTTTCAAGTAATCACGACGACGATCACAATGGTCATGGGTACACGCTTCACCATAGGCGAAATCGGTATAAGGGCGCTCACCGGCTCCTGCGTTGGTGCCGTTTAAATCTTGCCCCCACAACAGGAACTCGATGGCATGGTAGCCCGATGCCACATTGGCTTCTGAGCCGCCCACTTCATTTAAACTTGCGAGCAGTGTTGGCGTGATGTCAGTAACATCAAGATCGGTGGCGCCAATCTGAATGCGTTGATTCGCAATAATGTTAGCTGTCGCTCCGGCATTACCGAGTTCTGCCTGATAGCCATCCGCGACATAATCAATTAACCCCTCGTCCAAAGGCCAAGCATTGAGCTGTCCTTCCCAGTCATCGACAATGGCATTACCAAAGCGAAAAACTTCTGACTGTTGGTAAGGCACACGTGCATCTAGCCACGCCTTTTTAGCTGCCTGAAGGGTTGTTTCAGAAGGTTCGGCAACAAAAGCGTTCAGTGCACTGTCGAGTTCAACCGCGGTTGTGTGAGCATCAGCAAAAACGGCGTGAGCAATGTCTGCATAATGTGCCACGACCTCTTGTTGGGTCGCCGCATTAGCGCCAAATGGGGCCGCAAATAGTGAGAGCGCAATCAGGTTGCGCTTAAACGGTGTCAATTCCATAGTCGTGTTGTCCTTCGCCTTATATGAACGGTTATGATAACCATTATCGTTTGTACGAAAGAATTCTAAGCATAATGTTACGAAATGCAACAAAGAATTTTTCTCATTACGCGAAGTGTGATGGCTATGCTATGTGTAAGGTTGACGGCAATACGTTGCAATGCACATCCGACCTGTTGTTTAGGTAAACCGATGACTAAAGGCCATTTTTTGCATTTACTCACTGAAACAGTCAAAAATAACAATAAATTAGATTTAATTTGAACTCTAATGGTTATAATAGACTGAAAGCACGTCGATTATTTTCTCGTTGAAACAAACATAAATCATCGATTTTTCTCTCGATGTCTTTGCACTACAACCGCGGGTATTGTAAGTTTCGGGGGCAATTTTTTCTGGTGGAGGTGAGGTAATGGAAAAACACGAAGAAGTACTGGTCGCATTGCGGCAAATTATACGCGCAATCGATTTGCATTCACGAAAGCTTAACAAAGTATCGGGGATCACTGGCCCCCAATTGGTACTGATGCGTGCGATTAAGGAGCTTGGTCAAGTGACGATTCGTAAGTTATCTGTCCATACCAACATGAGCCAGGCCACAGCAACCACCATTTTGGACCGCTTAGAAAAGCGTGGGCTGATTTTGCGTGTCCGGAGCGAGCTTGATAAGCGTAAAGTGCACGCACACCTGACCGAACAAGGGGAAGCGGCATTGGAACAAGCCCCTAAGCCACTGCAGGAGAACTTTATCTCACGCTTTCAAAACCTAGAAGAATGGGAACAATCTCTGCTGCTGTCCTCTGTCCAACGTATCTCATCAATGATGAATGCAGACGATATTGATGCCGCACCGATGCTAGAGGTGTCTGCGCTTACCTCGCATCACTCCATGTCTCAGGCTAAAAAATAGCAGCTACCGGCGGGTAAACAGGACGTCTCCACCGGTCAACCTGCCAGCAAGGCGCCAGAAAAGCCATGGATTGAACGCTTTTTGTCGCCATTGCTCATCTGAAAATAAAAAGACGGCACCACGTACCGTCTGTTGATTTTTCCCTTGATCAACGCCTTCGCACGAATGACCAACACCTTCGCTCTAAGGCACGTTATGCCCTTTCGAAGCGACCCATATGCGATACCACTGCTCACGCGTTAATTTAAGATCATAAGCCTGTTTAGCGGTTTTCACTCGCTCAATGTTCCCCGAGCCTATAATGGGTAATGGTTTCGATGGATGCCGCATCACCCAAGCATAAATCACTTGATCGATACTCGCGCCGCCTAACTCCTCACCAATAGTGCTAAGCGTTTCGCGCACACGGACAGCCTGTTGTGACTCACCCGTCAATAATTCACCGCCAGCAAGGCATGACCACGCCATCGGTTTTATCTGAAGACGCTGAAGCTGATCAAGCGTGCCATCGTGGATCACATCAAAACGTAGCGGGTTGATTTCAACCTGGTTGGTGACGAGCGATTCGTCCCAACGAGATTGCAATAAATCAAATTGTGACGGCGTAAAGTTTGATACCCCGAAGTGCGCGACTTTTCCGTGATAGCGAAGCGTTGTAAACGCCTCTGCCACTTCATCCGCGTCCATCAATGCATCAGGGCGATGCAACAATAACACGTCGAGCTTTTCCACCCCTAAACGCTTCAGTGAATGATCCACCGACTCCAGGATGTGATGATAGCTGGTGTCATAATGATTAATTTTACGATTAGGGGCCGCCTCGCTGACCAACTTAATGTCGCACTTGGAGACAACTTGGATCGATTTTCTCACACTCGGATCCAATTTTACCGCTTGTCCAAACAAGGTTTCACAGCGATAATCTCCATAGATATCAGCATGATCAACCGTTGTAATTCCCAAATCAATATGGGATTTGAGAAAACTGAGCCGCTGCTGCGGGGTCATCTGCCAATCATCTAATCGCCAGTATCCCTGCACCATAGGCGAGAAAAACGGGCCGACCGGAGAAATGGATGTCGCTTTAAACTCTGACAAAACGCGTCCTTATATGCCGAGAAGTGAAGATCTCATGCTAGTCCGATCAATTTCACGTCACAATCCCTTTTTTATTAATATAACGAGATAGTTTGTTTTCTCTCAATTTTTGATTTTTTGCGTACCACGCGTTTGAACGAAAGATGAGCAATTTGTCATCAATACTTGGCGAATGGGACGAACTTCGGTATCTTATGCGCCGCAAAAAAGCAAAAAGGAAGCGAAAATGCTTATTCGACGCATGGAGTTGCGTGATTGTGACGCGATCAATACCATTTATAACTATTACATCACCCACACTGCGATCACGTTCGATTTAGCCCCTTGGCAAAAGCAAGAGCGTGAACATTGGTTTGCGCAATTTGATCCGTCCTCCCGCTATCAAGCTTGGGTGGCAGAGCAAGATCAACAAATCGTTGGGTTTGCTTATAACACGCCGTTCAACGCTAAACAGGCTTTTCATATCGCCTCAGAGATCACGATTTACGCCGCGCCTGATGCCGGCGGTCGCGGTATCGGCTCACAATTGATGCGCACTTTGCTCGAGGGGATGCGAGAGCAAGATCTTCGCCGTGCTTACTCGCTGATCACACTCCCCAACCCCTCTTCACTGGCGCTTCATCGTCGTTTTGGCTTTCAGCAAGTTGGCCAACTTAACGATGTCGGTGAAAAGTTCGGCCAATACCATAGTGTCGCCATGCTCGAGTGTGATCTGACCATTTGAGCATGCTGTTGGCCTGTTGAATAAGCCCCACCCTCTTCACCATGCACCGTTACAGTGCCCTCATTTGATACCGTCGTCACGACGTTCAGGAGTTTAGTAGTATGAAAGTTCGCACAAAGGTATCTGCGGCAATCATCTCCGCCTGTGTTATCTGTATTCTCGCCACCGCAGCAGTGCTCGCCAACCGCACCACTGCATTGTTTGGCGACCAGATGCAAGATCAAGCCATTAGCCAGCTCAAAGCAGTCCGTGAAGCTAAACAATCAGAGCTAAGCAGTTATTTTTCATTTATCGGTCAACAGTTGACATCAATGGCCGATTCAACCATGACTGAAAATGCCGTTAACGCATTTAGTCAGGCCTATTTACGCTACAGCCGTGAAGTACGGACCGACCGCGCGTCACGCCGCGCCCTGCAGGATTACTATACCGACACCTTTGGTGATGCCTACCAGGCGCTTAACGATACGAATGCCAACGCTCGTTCCAACCTCGCCGCGCTCGCCCCCGCCACGCGTACACTGCAACAATTTTACATCAGTGGTAACCCGCACCCTTTGGGCGAGAAAGACAAGTTAGTTACCACTAATGACGGGTCAACCTATGATAACGTTCACACCCAGTACCATCCCAACTATCACCGTTTTGCCGAAACCTTTGGCTACCAAGATATTTTATTAGCGGATGCGAACGGTCGTATCGTTTATTCGGTGGCGAAAGAAATCGATTTTGGCACCAGTTTGTTTGCCGGTCCCTACGCCACCAGCGGGATGGGAGATGCGTTTTTAGAGGCTATCGACGCGCAAGCAGGCGACATTAGTTTTGTTGATTATCGCCCCTATTTTCCCAGCTATGACGAGCCAGCTTCATTTATCGCTACCCCTATTGTTGAAAACGGCGAAACCCAAGGGGTGCTGATCTTTAAACTGCCTATCGCACGATTAAGCGGTGTCATAAGTGGCCAAGGGCACTGGCAATCTGCCGGATTTGGTGAGACGGGCGAAATGTTTATGGTGGGGCCAGACAAGGTTCTCCGTACCGAGGCACGCGCGTTACAAGAAGATAAATCGGCCTATTTAAATTTGTTGCGCACCAATGGCGTAAAACCCGGTTTGATTAACCGCATCGACTTCACTGACACCGCGGCTGGACAAATGCCAATCGATTCTCCAAGTGTGGCCCAGGCGCTCGCGGGCCAAACAGGCACGGGGGAAGAAAAAAGCTACCGCAACCAAACCGTTTATACCGCTTATGCGCCGATTGATGTATTTGGAAAGCGCTGGGCGTTGGTGAATCAAATTAGTCAACAAGAAGCGCTTGCCCAAGTGACGACCATGAAAGACACTATTTTAAACGCCACCGTGCTCACATCGCTGGTTCTGGTGGGTGTCGCGATACTGATTGGTTATGTATTGGGTGGCAATATTGCTAAACCCATGATTGCGGTGACCACACGGATTAAGACGATCGCCGAAGACAAGGATTTAACTCAACGGCTGCCGGATAAAGGTAAAGATGAAATGGCGCTGCTCGGCCGTTCGCTCAATCAGATGTTTGCCAGCTTCCAAACCGTGATCCAAGAAGCGCATCAAGCATCTGGATTACTTGGGCAAGCCGCTAACGATATTAACCAAGACGTAGTCACCATGCACGATCGCGTTACCGACCAGGTCAAGCATACCCATCAAGTGGCCTCAGCGGCGACGGAAATGGCTACATCGGTCACGGATGTCGCGCAATACGCCGATCAAGCCTCAACCGCGTCAGACGATATCACCCAAGCGGTGAATAAAGGCTCGCAAATTGGTGACGATCTGGTGGAACAGATCCGCACGTTGTCATCGAGTATGGACGCCGCCACGGCGACCATGAGCCGCTTATCGCAGCAAAGTGAGGAAATTGGCACCGTGCTCGATGTGATCCAAGCGATTGCCGAGCAAACAAACTTGTTGGCATTGAATGCTGCTATCGAGGCCGCCCGTGCCGGCGAACAAGGCCGTGGATTCAGCGTGGTCGCTGAAGAAGTACGTACCCTTGCCTCTCGTACCCAGGACTCCACCGAAAGTATTCGCGATAAAATTGCCGCATTGCGCCAAGAGACGCAGTCAGCGGTGGCGGATATGGATACCACCAGCCAAACCGTGGAAGTTTGTGTGAACCACTGTCAGCAAAACAACGCCGCCTTGGTGGATATTGCCAACATGGTCACCGAAATTAATCAAATGACCTCACACATCGCCAATGCCACACAGCAGCAAACGCAAGTCACAACGGAGATTAGCGAAAGCATCACAGACATTGCACAATCAGCAGAGACTGTCTCGCAACGTACGCATGACACGGCAGAAACCGTCACCGGCTTAAGCCAACGTTCTGCGCGATTGGCGGATACCATCGGACATTTCAAAACCGAATAATATATCCCACCATGATGTGTAGAGGGAGGCATATTGCCTCCCTGACTATCAAACTCGTAGGCCGAAAAAGCGCCGGGGGCACTTAGCAATCTTGCACATCGAGGCCGAAGCGCGCCTCCGACATCGGTGTCAAATGTTGGCATCGAATGTTACAAGCGACACGGAAAACGGAATACAGAATACAGAGTACAGAAAGAGCAAGCGCCTCAATACGCACACAGTCCTGCTCTTTCCGTACTCCGTAAGCGAAGCGATCTGTATTCAAGTTCTCGAATCAGGCGTAGGTCGGACAAGCGCCAGTGCGGTGTTAGTCGTGTATACCCAAGCCGAAGCGCGCCTCCGACATCCGGGGCAAATTTGACCCCGATCGTGACAGGCGCCCAGGCGGCATAGTGCACCTATCCATCATCGCGCTGGGGCTTGTGTCATCGTCGCCAATGGCACCACCGACGTTAAAATACGCGTAGGTCGGTATAAGCGCCAGTGCGATGCCAATCATTATCACGATGTGGGCCGCGCGCCATCCGACATCAAAGCCAACGATTAACCCCGATCGTTACAGGCGCCTATTGCATGGCGCAGAGCAACTGGCGCCCGTTTACAATGTGCACCTATCTATCATTGTGCTGGGGCTTGTGTCATCTCTTACCCTACTCAGATTCACTCGCTTTTTTTACGCTTTTCTGATGATGAAGAGTCAGAAGCAGAAAAAGGATTCGGGGAGGACTCGCCGTTGCTATCGGCGATGCTTTCTACGGCGACTGGCTCGATACCTACACCGACGCGTAATCCTCTTGTTGCCTCCCAGACTACTGATTTTGTTTTCGCTCGTTGAACTCAAGTTATGCTTAGGTTTTATCCTGGCCCCACATTCTTTTTTGTCTCAATGCACTGGCTGAATATGTTAGCTGTGAAAAACTTTATCCACGAAAAGCGATTAATAATAAAACAGGGAGGCCTGTTAGCCACACATTAGCCAATAAAGTTGACAGTCTATATATAAGGTAATCAGAGCCATAAATAGATTGGATGCTTTGACGCCACTCTTGAATCTCTGCCTTCGGTATTCGCCAACCGTATCTAAGCATGAGGTATGCGTACCATATGTGACTTGTAGAGCTAGCAAATACCCATGAAAGATTACTCTCTAAAATAAATTTAGCTCGCTCTCTAAACTTAGATGGAGCACTATTCACAATGCAATGAAGGATCTCGTACTTTCTCTTCCGAAGCTTTATTGATAGGTAGATATTCAAGATCAAATATGGGAATCCGCCTACTACTAGCAGTAACACTCCGGCTTTAATCACTAAATCAATCAAAGATCATTTCCTCTATAACTTTCCCTGTTTCGTTCGAAAGTTCTCCACCATACATTCCCCACATAAAAGAACCACCAGCAACCAATGCAATTGATAATCCTCCAGTTGCAGGTATAAGAGCGATGCCCCATCCTATAGCAAGTCCCCCCAAAACATTTGTCAGACCTGACGTACTATTTCTAACAACACTTCGATTGCAGGTTTCCTCAAACCAGCCACTACTATTACATGTAGTTACCACATCAGTAGCGTTTCCATATAACCCGGCTCCAATTACGAGACCGTTAGCGATACCTAATGAGCGGCTAAATGACATCGCCTGTTTATACAACGCGGTCATTTCAATACCAGAAATTGCTTTAGAAAAGTCTCTTGCTCGGTAAAGTTGACGTTTACCGACATTTAGGTAGTTATTGATACGCTTTGTCTGTATGTTTCTAATATATCCTGGCTTTCCAATCTCCGTCAGTATTAACTTCATCTCTTGCTGAAATGTGCGGGCTTCTTTTCTCCATGCTTTGTAGTCAGGGTGAGAGTATAGCTTTGGTCCTGACAGCCCCTCCGTTCGAGAAGCTATGTGACGAGAGTAGTCTGCAAAGGACTTCATTTTTTTACTTATTTTGTCACCTTGGACCTGAGCGCCGGCAATCACAGCGCCAGAGCCAGCCAAAAGGTGGTTAAGATCTAGCTCGGCCAGCATAGATGTGTTTGCGTCCTGCTGGTGAATATCTAGGCCAGATGTTGCACTCAAAAGTAGCGCATTCGTTGTTGTTTCGTGATGCTCTGCGAACCACTTTTTCTGTTCACTTGAAAGGGTGAGGAACTCAGTCATTAAGTCGTTAGCCTGTTTGATGGCAAACTCTTCATCCGGATGGACTTCAGACCAAGGCGACACGACAAGGGGCATTCCTTCAATAATCTGGCTAAAACTACGTCTCAAATGAGGATTTGAATTAAGAACATGCTCGATTATATGTTCTTGATTTGATAAATATGTTTCAAGCGCAAAATCCTCCATGCTCATTCGTTTGTCAGCAAAAACAAGATACACATCATCAACGTCTTGAGGGGATAGCTAAGTTAAATTGACAACTGAAATTTCAGCGCTCAGCATTTTGTCACGATTTATTGGTTTGACCGACGTCCCCTGCAAAATGCCATCAAATGTGTAGTGGGTATTAGCAGCAAGGTTATATTTCTGTGGTTTTTCTGGTGGTAAATTACGCGTTATTGATTGCCTTTCTTTTTTCGCCGCCGGCTGACTGACCGTTAGGCTATCACCCACGGCTAAAGCCATCGGATCGGCGTCATACTTTGGATTTAGATCCAATAGCTGCTTGGCGGATAAGCCATACTGTTCGGCAATAGCTGGCCATGATTCACGTTGGCGGGTGGTCGGATCTGTTTTGACCGTGTGGGTTGTCGGCTGTTTTGTCTCATCACGCTTATCGGTATCTTTTTCAGATGAAGGTTCATCTCGTTTGGCGATAGCTTGCTTGGGCGCGGCGAGTAATTCATTGATAGACAGTTTAATGCCGTTTTCTTCCAGCCATTCATCGTCTAGATTATCAAGCAAGTCACGCGTGATCGGTGCTTTGAGATAGACAAGATATTGGTCTTCGACCTCTTTGCCGCCAATCTTCCAGTACACCAGAATGGCGCTTTGATAACGATTAAAACCTTGCGCCTGGTTGAGTCTGTCATGTCTAGAGCGCGTGGCGTAAAACTGCCATTTGCCATCACCCAGCAGCTTGTACTCCTGCACTAAGCGCTTTTGGTAAAAATGGTAGTAATAGCCTTCGGTGGGTAGGCCCAGTCGCTCGCCGAGTTGAACAGAAGGTGTCACAGGAATAAAGGCTTCTTGGATGATACCAGAGCCAATCGACTTTACCTGCACGGGCTCGGGCACGCTAATGCCCATTGAGGCCGATGCAACTTTAGCGATAAGCTTTTTGGGCTCGTTGAATGCGATATAAGTGGTGTACTTGGTGCCATGCTCAGTGCGCGCGGTTTGCCAATCATCCTTCACGCCTTCTTGCTGTGTTGTGGCTAATTGAAACTTACACCCCACCGTTTTGCTAAATATCTTATCCGAGCTAGCAATCTCAAAACAATACTCGTATTTAAGTGGCGGTGGCGCATTAGAGCGGTCAGGTTTTACCGGCTCGGGCACATAGGTGTCTTCGATATTGATTGCAGCATGCGCACTGTGACTGCTACCACCAGCGCCGCCGGCCACACTGCCAGATTGATTAGCTCTAGCGGCAAGTGCTGAACGGGCTTGTGGTGAGAGGGTCGTTTCAGTGTCTGCCGAGAGGGACCAGAGCTTATTCGTATTATCATGCACCATCGCGGGCCGCATTGGGGTATCAGTCAACAGGGCAAATTCACCGCTATCAAGCTTTTCTTTAAATTGTGAAAAGCTCCCCCCATCAGGCATTACATTACCAAGGTCTCGCTCATTAAGCGCCTCAATATCGCCCTCTACTCGCCCAAACTCATACGCCATGAGCTCGGTCAGCCTAACGAGTTTATATCCCACCGCATTGTCCACCAATCAAGAACCATGGCGGTGTATTCTACTGAAGAGACCAGATTTTTGGATAGGTTTGTTGTCATCGTTAGGTTAGCACTGGCTAAACTGTGAATTGCGTGCAAGAAATAGTTATCGCTATCCTGAGTATTGAGAAAACGAATCTTAGGGGTTGATCATGTCATTTATCGGTTTAAATCCGATACCACACTGGACTTATATCACCAAAATCAATAGCGCCAATTGAGGCTTCGAACAGACTTCAATATGCTCTATCACTGATAAGGCCAGCGTTTGATGCTGGCCTTCCTTTCCAGATCAGAGAGACGAGTTCTCGGTGCTACTCAAGAACGAGCTCTTGCGCAAGCGCTTGACGCTTCTCTTCACCAAAACCGCGTAAGCCAACCACATGCACATGCTCACGATCGTTAAAGATCTTGCGCACTAATTTATAGGTGGTGCCTTGCTCTGGGCTGATGTTTTCCGGTGCGGCAATCAACAGCTGCATATCCAAACGATGACACAACTCAAACAAGGTCGAGATCGATTTAGCATCCAAACGCGCGGCTTCATCAAGGAACAGCAAGCGACATGGGATCACGTCTTTACCGCGTAACCGCCGTGATTCCTCTTCCCAGCTTTGAATTACCATCAGCAAAATGGCTTGGCCGGTACCAATGGCCTCCCCTGTCGACAACGCACCGGATTCCGCTTTAAGCCAGCCGTCGGTACCACGATTCACCTCAATACCTAATTCGAGGAAATTGCGATAAT
Source organism: Salinivibrio sp. EAGSL (assembly GCF_013366455.1). Lineage (NCBI taxonomy): Bacteria > Pseudomonadati > Pseudomonadota > Gammaproteobacteria > Vibrionales > Vibrionaceae > Salinivibrio > Salinivibrio sp. EAGSL. The sequence goes on from NZ_JABWMG010000001.1 coordinate 259,470, forward strand.
CTAACAACTCTTCGCCTAAGGTCTGTGGTGAACGCTGCCCCATGTCGATATGCGGATTCAGGCGTTGGAATAACTTCGCCATCGCTTCTGAGAAGGTTAGGTTTGGATTGCCGAACAAGTCTTGGTGTTGATCGGCATGCTCGGCCAAGCCCATCAGTAGCTGCGCATGAGTGTCACGAATCGAGACATTGAGACGCACGCCTTTAACCTGACCAAACCCGACACTTTGCAACCCTTGGTTGAGCATGCGGATCCGGTTTTGTTCACGCTGAATCGTTTTACGAATAATATTAGCGACCGACTCTGAGCTAATCGCTAACCGCTGCTCACGCTGCGTGAGTTCTTCGGTCAGGCGCGCAAGCTCCACTTCCATCTCTTCAATCGCTTCAACCGGATCGTCGGTGCGAATAATGTCGTGGCGGATCCGCTCGCGCAGATGTTGATAAACCGCAACGTAAAACAACACTTTACGCTCAGGCCGACCGATATCTTCTGACGCGCGTAAAGCATCACGCAAAATTTCATTATCGGCCACGGCAAGGCGCAAGGCACCCAACGACTTATCCGACAGTGAGCGCAATTCCTCGGCAGACATATACGCCATTTCTCGGCGGTTCAGTTGCTTTTCAACGCCGTTATCACGCGCAATCCGTAATACACTGCACCAGCCTGCTTTGGCATTGACCACAAACTGACGCAGTTCTTTATACTGCTTGAGCGATTTACGCAGCTCTTTGGTCAGCGACTTGGTTTCCATCTCTAACGAGGTGATCCCGCGTGACAGCTCACTATGTCGCTGTCGCGCTTGGTGCATTTGCTCATACAAGGTATCGCGACGATGCTGCGCGCGCATCAAAGCTTCTTCGTCCGCTTGTACACCTAACTCGGCAAATTCACGTTTAAACTCGTTCAACGTCTCTTGCTTGGACTGATGGGCACTTTTAAGCGATGCGAGCAGCTGCTGATACTGGCTATTTTGCCCCTGTACCTGCTTTAGCGCATCACGCTCACGTTGGCGAACTTGCTCTGCGTCTTTTAGTTTGGCCTTCAGTTGCTCGTTTAACTCACTGCTTTGCGTCAGCATCTCTGCCGCATCTTGATAGGCAAAATGAGTACGGCGCTCCGCTAAGTCGGCGACGGCAAATAGCTGTTGCTTAATCGCTTGTAAGGCTTCATCCGCTTCTTGATAGGCTTGCTCCAACTTATCAAACTGCTCAGGATCACTCTCCAATGTGGCCAAGTATCCTTCTAGGGACGCCAACGTCTCTCCATGCTGCTGGATAAACGTTTTGGCCTGTTTCGCCGCGTGCAGGTTGTCATTCGCGGTTTGCAAGCGAACATCAAGTTCGGATTCTGCTAGGGCGTCGGCACAGTAACGCAGCTTATCAAGGCATTGCAGGGCTTGCTGACAACGTGAAACCTCAGCCTCATGCTGCGTCAGCGTCTGTTTACTCTCAGTTATCGCACGCTGGGTTTGCACGCGTTTTTCACGGCAGCGCGCTATCGCTTGCTCGGGATCGGGAGTAAAGGCAACGGTTAGGTGCTCCGCAATAAATTGGCTAAACGCTTGCGATAAACGCTGCCACTTTTGCACATCAAACGAGGCCTTCGCGTAATCTTCTACCAGTGCATCACGTTGTGCTCTGAGCTGCTCAAGCCGATGCTCACGAGCCGCACGGCCAAATAGCGGGGTCTCTGGGAAGCGTGAATAGCGCATTTGCCGATCATTCAGGTGCACACATACCGCACCGCCCAGCTCTTGAGCATCAAACACGCGATCATCAAATGCGTCCGCATCGCCTTCAATGATGTAAAGATCATCTGGGCACGCGTCAAGCGAAGCCAGCTTCTCCTTTACGCCTTTCAGATCCGGCACCACAATCGCATGACGCGCTGGACCATACAGAGCGCTAAAATACGGGGCATCTTCTAAGGTAATATCGTCGTAAATCTCAGAGAGCAGGGTTCCGCCAAGCGTCTCTGCCAGTCCTTGTAATTGCGAATCTTCACTGCCACCAGGTTGCGCCAGCTGTTCAATCGCCCGCTCTATCTCGGCTTTTTGGCGGGCAAGCTGCTCTTGATGATGGGTCTGCTGACGCACTGACTCATGTGTGGCATGCATGGCGTCCATCACCGCTTGGCTATCCGCCAAGGTTTGCTCGGTCTGGGTTTCGAGTTTGGTCAACGCCTCATTGGCGGCAAACCAACGGGGCGCTTTGCCTTCAAGCTCGCGAATGTCCGCATCAATCGCTGCCTCGGTACGTGACAACTCGCGCAGCCGCTCGGCTTGAGCCTCTTTTTCTTGCTGTAAGGTCTCTCGTTTTTCTTGTTGCAAGGCAACAGCTTGCTCCACGGCATCACTATCAGCCAGGCGCTCCCCGGTTAACGCCTGATAGTCTAACACCAGGTGGCTAGCCTTTTGCTGCTGCTCAACACGTTGGGTTAATTCGCGATGTTCATATTGGCGTTGTGAGAGGCTGTCGGCGAGATAGCGACGGGTGCGGCTCTGCTCTACCCAATACTTGGCTTTTTCTCCTGCCTCGGACCGGGCCACTGACGGGTCAATGCGTTGTAATAAGCTTAATCCTTGCGCAAACTGATTGGCCGTTGCCGATGCCAGATCCCGCTTGTGTTTAAGCGACAAGACGCGATCCGTTTGCTCTGATTCTTCGGTTTTGAGCCTTTGCAAGCAGGCCCCTACCTCATCGACGGTTAAGGCGTCATCGTCGGTGAGACGTCTGGCTGTTTCAAGCGCCGTTACAGCTTGCTGATATTGCAAAGATCGCGTTTGCTGAGTATTTAGCGCTTGCTGATAGTCCGCCAGTTGCGTTTTCAGGCTATCGACTTCTTCTTCGCTTTGTGCCGCCCGTAACTCGGCCTCGGTGAGCTGTTCCGTGGCTTCTTCCACCACCATGATTTGCTCTTCCAGTCGCTCAGACAATTCAAGCAAGTCTTCTTCATAACGCTGGATTTTTTCTTGCTGACGCATCGCCGATTGCACCAGTTGTAAGTGGTCCGCCGCGGCTTGATGGTCTTGCTCAAGATGATCTTGTCCGGCTTCCAACTCACTTAATTCGGCACGCATGGCCTCAGCGTGCTGCTGTTTTTGCTGCAAGGTTTGCTGCGCGGCGTTTAATTCAGCCCGCAAAGACAAAGCCTGTTCGAGCTTGGTACGACGTTCGTTAGCATGGCGCATGTAATCTGAAGCCACATAATGGGTCGCCTCGGTGATCAGGTGCTTAAACAAATCCCGATCGCGCTGGGTAACTTTAATCGCCTCCAGCGTCATGCGGTTTTCTTTTAGCGCCACTTCCATGTCTTGGAAGGCTTTTTTAACCCCGCCATTTTGTGGCAATAAGTACTCACGAAGTGACTTAGTAATGGCACTGGAAATACCGCCATACAAAGACGCTTCGATCAGACGGTAGAATTTGCCACGATCTTGTTGCGTACGCAGCTTTTTAGGTAACACTCCAAATTCAAACATTTGCGCATGATAGTCAGTGACCGAACTAAACGCTTTAAAATGCGCGGTTTCATACGCACCGGCCGCGTCTTTCACTTCGTTCAACTGACGCACTCGTGCTTGGCCGTTATTTAAGGTTTCCACCAAGACATCAGTAGGTGAGACGGAGGACGGTAACCCTTGCAAGATAAATGGCTTGATATCGACTTTTTTATCTCGACCGGCGACTTGCTGTAGGCGTACGCCAAATAACACGCGCTGTTGACGCGAGTTCACCACGTCTAATGCCGCATAACAGGCGCCTGGTTGCAATTTACCGTGCAAACCTTTGTCCCGAGATGCACTCGAGCTGCCTGCTTCCGTGGTATTGCGAAAGTGCAGTAAGGTTTGATCGGGGATCAATGAAGTAATAAAAGCCGCCATAGTGGTGGATTTACCGGCGCCATTGCCACCCGATAACGTGGTGACCAGTGAATCGATATCAAAGGTCCGCGCAAAAAAGCCGTTCCAGTTCACCATGGTGAGTGATTGATACTTACCGCGCTGGCTCATGCTGTCGGCTCCTCCGTGTGTTGTGTTGCGGACGTCTCAGCTTCCTGATCAAACGCATCATCAAGCAAGCTAGATTGAATATGTTCTTGGCTATGGACCACAGCTTCGCCATCTCGGATTAAGCGTAACTGCGCTTCTTGCGGATCATCGCCCGTGCGTACATCGGCGCCAAAACGGAAAGTGGCTTCACTAACGCGAAACTTATTGCCATCACCAATCGGCAAGATCATTCCCAAACGACGCAGGCGACGCAGCGAGGTTTTCACCTTATCAAACAGCTTCTCGCGGTCGAGATCGGAGCCTGTGGCACGGTGGGTGACCAGCTTCATCAGTTTTTTCTCGTCGGCCAATGCCATCAGCTCGTCGAACAATTCTTGCGTGGTGAAGATCCCTTCTTGGGCCAAGCGCTCTGGGCTCAAATACAAAAAGCACAGCACTTTGCCGACCAGCATATCAAGCTCCGACAAGACACTGCGGCGGATAAGGCTGGTGGAACGCGGACGCAGATAGAAAAAGCCTTCTGGCGCACGCACTAACTCCGCGTTATAGCGCTGATAAAAAATATTTAACGCTTGCTCAAATTCAATCAGCAAGGCGTGGTTATCTAAATCGTCACTGGCAACATGGCGGCCAGCGCGTAATGCACTATCCAACGCCGGAAATAAAGGGTTAGCAATGGCTTTGGCCAGCTCCTCTGGCATTGGCTGTTCAGTATTTATCGATGACATTCGCTTGTACCTTCGCTCCGAAGTCGTTAATCGCCTGCCAATCAGGCTGAATCGCGTTGAGATCAGATTGGGAATAGCCCATCCGAACCGCTTGATTAATCACTAAGCGCGCGAGATCAAAATGGCGAGCTTGGGGGTGCTCGGCTAAGTAGTCTTTAAGAACACGACCGAGATCGATCGCTTGTCCGGTTTCTCGGTGACGGTTGAGCATCTGTGAAACTTTCTGTGACAAGGTGTCATCAACTACAGCCAACTGCTCAAACGTCACTTCTTCTGGCATATCGCCGGTGACTTCATCATCACGTAACACCAAGGCTTCATCACGGGTGTCGCGTAAACGCTCGGCATCCGCATAGGTCAAAAACCACGGCGCATCCAAATAGTCCGAGACCGATTGACGCAGACGCTGACTAAACGCACGGTTTTTATCCATATCAATCGCGGTTCGAATAAATTTATGCACATGGCGATCGTAACCTATCCATAAATCAATCGCTTGCTGACCCCAGTTCACGATCCGATCCAGTTTCATCTGCAGTCGATAAACCATGGCATCGACAAACTCGAGCTCGTCGCGTTGTCGCACCACTTCCTGGATCTCTAACAGTTGGCTTTGTAACTCATCTCCCGCCGCTTGCAGCGTTTCTTGCAGCTCTTGCAACGTATTGGATGTTTCATTTAACAAGTGCTCACAGTTAGCGATAGCGGCTTGCCAGTCTTGGGTAAGTAAGGCGGCAATATCGTCTTTAACTTGCTGTTGCTGCTCATCCATCACCCGCTGGTTAAGATCGATACGGTCAAAGATATCGGCCACCGAGTATTTTAATACCCCATACACATTGTGACGCCAAAAGGCGGCATCGCCATCTTCCTCTGCCGCACCGCGTGCCTTAGCGATTTCATCCGCGACCATTGAAAGCTGTACAGACAACTTTAACGTCGAGTATTCACGGTGGCGCGCATAATAATCCGCAATGCCCAGGGCGAGCGGCGTCAGACGATAAATGCTATCGCCCTCGGTCATTTCACTGGTAAAACGGCTTAATAAGCGCGCTTGCACCATTTCATTGATGGCATTGTTGGCACGAAAAGCGATGTTGCCGACGCTGCCACCTTCGTCATTCATGAACTGTTCACTCACTAGCCGAAAAACATCGACTAATTCATGTTCGCTCAGTTCATCGTCTAAGCGCTCTTGGCTCATCACCGCCATTGCCAGCAAAAATGCCAAGCGCTCGGGCGGCAGCTGAAGTGCAAAGTTATTGTGTTTAACCCAACTGACCAATTCCGGTACGGTCTGAGCGTCGCCTTCCCCATGCTGAGAAGACTGAGCCTGATCACTCATCGGTTGTCCTTGTTTTCATCTTGATGACTGGAGGCATTATGTTGCCCCCATACATGAATATATCGCCCTAGAGACACAAACGGCTCTTGGCGGCAAAGTTGCTGTTCCAACGCCAGCACCTGCTCAAAGGTAAAATCACCAATATTGGTATCGCGCATGTAGTCATGAAACGTGCGCACCCCGGTTTTACCTTTGAGGCTAATGCCACTGTCTTGCATCCATTGATAGACACTGTCTGGCTGCAACCCTTTGGGCGGTTGCAGTTTAAACCGTTTACGGTGCGGCATTCCCTGTTCAACATGGGTCAAGTTGCCACAGACGAGGTTTTTAAACAGCAATCCGGTTTGGTTATAAAACATCACGGATACGACGCCACCCGGCCGTACATGGCTGAGCAAATCTTTTAGCACTTGCTCAGGAGCGGCGACCCACTCCAATACCGCGTGAAATAAAATCACATCCGGGGGTGACGCCAAATGCTCACCAATGGACTGCACCGAGGAGTGGACCAGCTGATACTGCGCAAGTAAGTCCTGTTGTTCAATCTCCTGACGCGCCAACTCGAGCATTTGTGAAGAAAGATCACACAAAGTGACCCTGTGACCTCGAGCGGCCAGCGGTTGTGAAATCGGTGCAACGCCGCCACCCGCATCCAAAATATGGAGTGGTTGATCCGGCGGAAAGCACTGCAACATCTGCTCGATGTCGTGCCAAATTACCGCTTGACGGATTTCGCCTTTGCCCGATCCATAAATGTTTTTAACAAATTTGTGGGCGATGTCGTCGAAATTTTTATCCTCAGTCACAATGGCATTCGTTATCATTGAGTGGTATGAAGGCTTATTCTGTCACAAGCCTTACGTTAATAAAGGTTTATGGCATTATTTGTGCCTCGTTTGACTATATTTCGGGCGACATTGCATGTTTGAATTAAAAAAACTTATCTCAACCTTGATAATGCCCTTGCCCGCGCTGTTGCTCTTGGGTCTTTTCGGGCTATGCCTGCTTTGGTTCTCTCAGCGTAAAAGGCTGGCATCTTTTGTTATTTTCATCGCGTTTGCTGGGATTTTTCTCACTGCGTTTCAACCGGTCGCCTCTGGGTTACTTCGCCCTCTTGAGCGTCAATACACCGCTTTTCTCCCGACAGAGAAACCGGTGGACTTTGTAATGGTACTTGGAAACAGTCATGTGGTAGATGACGCATTACCACCAACGTCTGAACTCTCGCGTGCAGCGCTCATGCGTCTGACCGAGGGGATCCGAATTCACCGGATGTATCCGACATCCAAACTAATATTATCGGGCTATGACCACGGCTATGAGGTGAGCCACGCCCGCATGTTGGCACGTGTCGCGATGGCGCTGGGTGTCAACAAAAACAGTATCTTGTTACTGGAAACAGCAAAAGATACCTGGGAGGAGGCGTATCAAGCAGCGTCTGTGGTGGGGAGTCGTAATCTGGTGTTAGTCACATCAGCCGCACATATGGAGCGTGCGGTGTATGAGTTTCAAAGCGCAGGCCTTAATCCCATCCCTGCACCGACCAACTTCATGGCGCAAAAAGAGATCAAACAGCCATGGATTAAATACAGCCCTCGCGCCCAATACTTGGAGCAATTTGAGCGCTATTGGCACGAGCGGCTCGGTCAAGCCTGGCAACGCCTTCGTGATTTGATCGCACAGCCGGCATCCAAGTAACAGCGAAGAGACAACGGATAACAAGAAAAGGTAACGGGTAAAAAAGAAAAAAGCCGCGATAACATTCGCGGCTTTTTTATCGTTTATTGCCATGACAAGCGAGGAGATTACGACCTGATGGCTGTTAACGTCACTCGCTTGCACCATTGGCGGCGATATGCGCACGTACCGCCTCGAGATCAGCCTGGGTATCGACCCCATGCGGTGGCGTTTCGGCGGCAACCGCAACATGAATTTTTTCACCATGCCAAAGCACTCTGAGCTGCTCAAGCGACTCAATCTTTTCCAACGGACTTGGCGTCCAATGAATGTAGCGACTAATAAACCCCGCACGGTAGCCATAAATGCCAACATGACGGAGTAAAGCGTCTGGAATATCGGGAGATTCAGCCTCGAAATGAGTGCGATCCCAGGGAATAGTGGCGCGACTAAAATACAACGCAAACCCTTGCTGATCCGTGACGACTTTGACTACGTTGGGGTTGAATACTTGCTCACTGTTATCAATCGCAACGGCTAAGGTCGCCATCGGGGCTTGCGGGTACTGATTCAAATTCGCCGCCACTTGCCCAATCACTGCAGACGGAATTAAAGGCTCATCGCCTTGCACGTTGACAATGATGTCATCATCAGCAAAACCGTATTGTGCCACCACTTCCGCCAAGCGTTCAGTCCCTGACTCATGGTCAGCACGTGTTAGGCATACGTCGCCGCCAAAGTCACGTACCGCAGTCTCAATGCGTTTGTCGTCTGTTGCAACAATGACCTTACTGGCCCCTGCGGCTTGCGCGCGCTCATACACATGTTGGATCATCGGTTTGCCCGCGATCTCAGCCAATGGCTTTCCTGGCAGACGGCTTGAACCAAACCGTGCTGGGATCACCACATAAAACGGACTCATCCTTGCACCTCTTCCAAGGATAAATCGCGCGCTTCCGACGCGAGCAGTACCGGAATTCCATCGACAATAGGATAAGCAACCCGATCGAATTTACAAATCAGCTCGTTATTATCTCGGTTATAAAACAATTTGCCCTGGCATGATGGGCAGGCCACGATTTCAAGCAGGCGGTGATCCATAGCGTTCCTTTTTTATTTGTTCGCGTTTTTGGTCAAACGTTCGATCTTGGCGAGTAAAGCCTGGGCCGCAGCCTCCGGCAAACTCGCTTCTACCGGCAAATACCACCAGTTATCTTGTGCGATGCCTTGGTATTTTACCGCATCTTTTTCGGTCATGAGTAAATGTTGCCCCTTCTTTGCCAACCTGTCCAGTTCCTCGGCGCTGAGGGTTTGGTGATCATTGATCCCTTGGCTGTACAGTGGCGTCACGCCCATTTGTTGCAACGTAGCAAAAAAGCGCGGCGGATGACCAATCCCTGCCACGGCAACCACACCCGGTAACATAGATGCAGGGCAAGCCTGACCGGTTCGAAGGTTAGTGGCTTGCCCGGCCACCAAATGCATAGGCCACTCTTGCCCCTGGGTGGTGCCGCCGTTATTAATCAGCATGTCGACACTGTCGAGGCGATCGACCGATTCACGCAAGGGTCCAAGGGGTAAGTAATGACCATTACCAAAGCGGCGCTGACCATCAATGATCACGATTTCAAGATCACGGTCTAAACGGTAATGCTGCATGCCATCGTCCGTCACCACGATATCGACGCCCTCTTGCAATAAGCGCTTCACTGCTTCACTGCGGTCAGGGTCAACGCACACTGGTACCTGAGTGCGGCGAGCGATTAATACCGGCTCATCACCGGCGGCTCTCGGCGATGTCGTTTGCGTCAACAGTAACGGGTATTGGTCTGATTTACCGCCATATCCACGGGAGACCACGCCTGGACGATAGCCTTGCGCTTTCAGTTGCTCCACTAGCCAGATCACGAAGGGAGTTTTACCGTTTCCCCCCACCATGATATTACCGACAACCACCACAGGAACTGGCGCACGATAACAAGGCGATCTTCCGCGCAAATATTGGTGGCGCCGATGACGAGCAATCAAACCAAATAAAGCACTAAACGGCCGTAATAGCGCCGTCCAAAAGGATCCTTGATGGCCAAACCAAAGTTGATCCAGCATACTTAGTCACCAAACTGAATACGATGGAGTTGAGCGTAGGCACCGTTGTGCGCGAGCAATGCTTGATGGCTACCTCGCTCAACAATCTCACCTTCATCCACCACCAAAATTTGATCGGCATCTTCAATGGTAGATAGACGGTGAGCAATCACCAGTACGGTGCGATCTTTTTGCAGCTCATCCAAAGCAGCTTGAATCGCGCGCTCTGACTCTGTATCCAGGGCCGAGGTTGCTTCATCCAGGATTAAAACAGGCGCATTACGTAACAGCGCGCGGGCAATGGCGATACGCTGACGCTGTCCACCCGACAAACTCACGCCATTTTCACCAATCATGGTGTCGTAGCCCTCATCCATACCGCGAATAAAGTCGTCTGCGTAGGCCAACTTAGCGGCATGCTTAATTTGCTCAAGGCTATATTGATCGGCCGCGGCGTAGGCTATATTGTTAGCCACCGTATCGTTGAACAGGTGGACATTTTGCGACACCACCGCAACCTGTTGGCGCAAATTACTCAACGTATATTGCTCAATCGGCATCCCATCTAAGGTAATTGAACCGCTGTCTATCTCGTAAAAACGGGTTAAAAGGTTGGCAATGGTACTTTTCCCTGAACCTGACCGCCCCACCAGTGCCAGCGTTTTCCCCGCGGGCACCTCAAAACTCACATGATTCAGTGCCGGCGCTTCTCGTGATGGATAGGTAAAAACCACGTCTTCAACTTTAATGTCGCCGTTAATCTGCTCGGCCTCATGGGTGCCGGTATCTTTCTCGGTCTCAAGTTCCATTAAGTTAAACAAGCTATGACACGCTGCCATCCCGCGCTGAAATTGCGACGTCACGTTGGTTAACGATTTCAGTGGCCGCATCAAACCGAACATGGCACCGAATACCACCGCAAAGGTCCCTGCCGTTAGCTCTGACCGAATGGCTTCGGTGTTGGCGAGAATCAGCACCACCACCAGCGCCATTGACGCGATAAGCTGAATCACAGGGTTGGCAATCGCCTGGGCCGAAACCAGCTTCATGGTTTGCTGACGCATACGGTTACTGACTTTTTCAAACCGTTTTTTCTCGACGTCTTGGCCACCATAGCTTAAGACCACTTTATGGCCTTTGAGCATTTGCTCCGCGGAGCTGGTGACCGAGCCCATTGCATCTTGCATATTCGACGAAATACGGCGGAAACGTTTAGAGACCACTTGAATGGAAATCGCGACAACCGGCGCAATAACCAAAAGAATGGCGGATAACTGCCAACTTGACCAAAACATTAAGATCATCAAGCCAAGAATCGATGCGCCCTCTCTCACCAAGCTCACTAATGCGCCACTGGTTGCAGACGCCACTTGTTCGGAGTCATAGGTAATACGCGACAACAGCGCCCCTGACGACTCTTGGTCGAAAAAGCTCACGGGCATTTTCATAAAGTGATTAAACATGCGACGACGCATGGTCATTACCACATTACCCGACACCCAAGATAAGCAATAAGCAGAGACAAAGCTTGATAAGCCACGCACCAACATTAATATCACGAGGTAAAGTGGCATCCATTTAAGGAAATCGCCCTCAACGTCATCGTAAGAAAAGCCTTGATCAAGCAGTGGGCCGAGCATGGAAAGCATCAGGGTGTCACTGGCGGCGTTCATTACCAAGGCGACAATGGCAACGATTAACCCTAGTTTGTAATTAGCAATATAGGGCCAGAGTTGCTTAAACGTCTGCCAGGTCGTTTTATCTTGATATTCGCTCATTAAAATCGTTTTGATGGGTAAAACAGACCGGCATTCTACTCTTTTACCGGTCTGCGTCCAAATTTACTGGCCGACGTTTAAACATCTGACGATACCAAGCCGCACGACGATCTTGGCGCCAACGCGTTAACTGCCAACCCGTGTCGACACGCTGCCAACGAACTTGACCATTGGCTGCGGTATCTAACCACGTCACATCGGCGTGCTCATAGGCGGCCCGTACCTGTTGCGCGGGCAACCGCCAAGGATTGAGTAACCCCGTCGATGCCACCGCCCAAGAAGGATTCACCGCACCAATAAAAGAAGGCGAAGAAGAAGAACGACTGCCATGGTGCGGCACCAGCATAATATCGCTGTCCAGCTGCGTTTGATCGCCCAAGGATGCAAGCAAATTTGCTTCTCCCTTTCTCTCAATGTCTCCGGTCAGTAACACGCTGTATTCCCCGTCAGAGATGCGTATGACGCAAGAGTCATTATTGTCTGCAGGTGCCGTTGCCTCTGGCGGCCATAAGGCGGCGAAGTCTAATCCTTGCCACTGCCAGCGCTGCCCTGCCACACACGTTTGATAGCCAGAGCGTACCTCACTGGCACGGCGCCAACGCGGTGAATATTGAGCGACAATAAAATCGGCACCGCCATCGTGATCACTGTCGCCATGGCTGAGAATAAGACCGTCCAGACGCTCAATGTGTCGACTTTCTAAAATAGGCGCGATGACCGCCTGTGCAATGCCGCCCACTTGCCAACGATTGCCGGTATCATAAAGGATGGCCTTTCCATTTTTACTCACCAGCACCGCAAGACCATGGCCAACATCCAACACATCCACTTGCCAGCTCACCGCTTTCGGCGCGCGCCAGGTGATTAACGCGACGATAAACACAATGACCAAGCCGCTGCATCGATGGCACCGCCAACCATATAATCCTATCGCTAACGCTATCACAGTAAACGCCCATCCGATTGATGCCACCGGTACAGTCAACCAACTCGCTGAGGCATTTTCAGCCAGTGCCATCACCGGGATCAGACTGATATTGGCCCACTGCCAACATAACACGCCCCCTAATCCAGTCGTTGACAAAAAAAGGGCCATAAAAACTAACGGTACCGTTATCATTCCCACCCACGGGACCGCAACCAGATTAATAGGCGTTGCCGCCGCACTCACTCCAGAAAAAAAACTGAGTTGCAGCGGTAACATACCAATCAGCAGTACAAGTTGGACGACCAACAACTGCTTCAACGGCCGCAGCCAGTGCCAGCGCCGGGGCGCTTGTCCCCAACCGGATGAGCGCGAAAAGCCATAATGCGCAAGACATAAGGCACCGACCGCCGAAAATGATAACCAAAAGCTGACCGAGAAGCCGGCTAACGGATCACGCGCAAGTACCAATAACACGGTGAGTTGCAAAAGATTAAGCGGTGAGACGCTGGCACCAAGACGCTTTGCCACCGACACCAATAACAGCGCAATCAATGCCCGTTGGGTTGGCAGTGCAAATCCCGCTAGTGCGGCATAGACTATCGCGACACCGAGTGCCACATAGAGCGGCAACCATGTAAATAAACGCTGCTCTGGCAGCCAAACACGCGCCCAACGGCCAAGTTGCCACCCCATGCCATAAGCCAAGCCAATGTGTAACCCTGAAATCGCCATCAAGTGGGCCAAACCACTTTGTGTCAATGTGTCCCAATGGGCGGCAGTCAGCCACGATCGCTCGCCCAAACTCAATGCTAAAAGGTGAGGGCCAAACCGAAGTGGTGATAAAGTCGGTGTTAAGGTATCAAGCAGCTGCTGACGCCAAGTAATGGTATCGGTTAATTGTGTGGCCTGTTTTAAACTGGCTTTGGCGTGTATTCGCCGAGCCACATAATATTTTTCCGCATCAAAGCCGGTTTCATTGAGTCGGCCATACGGTGGTTTAAGCCGTACAGTCAGCTGCCAACGCTCGCCCTGCTTAGGAAAAGGTGCCGATTGCCAGTACACACGTACACGCGCTGAACGAAAAGGCGCCAATCTCGATTGATTAATTTTATCGACATCAAAAATAATCGCTTGCGCGCCGGCTTTATCGCTAAAAAGGGTGCCCACAGTGCCCGTGATTGTAGTATCCTTTTGGTTTGAAATGATGTGGATCACGTTGGCTTGATACAGGTTTGCGGATAATACAGCCCAAGTGAGCCCCAGCGCGCTCCCTGCAAGCCACCACCAACGTATTTTCACCCCGAAAAAAAAGACAATACAGGTAATGGAGCAGACCCAAAACGGCGGTAATACAGGCCACCATGGTAGTGATAGCAAAGTCAGTGCCGCGGTTATCGTAAAGGTTAGCTTCATCGCGTAATTTCCAGGTAATGTAAACAGGTATGCCCAAGAAGTTTTTTCAACGCTATATGCCAAAGCGGGAGGCGTTGCGCGACAATAAGGCGCTACGCGTATTTGGTAGCCTGTTGCAGGATCCCAATCTGTGGTGCCTTAACCGGCGCTCGGCATCAGGGGCCTTTGCGGTGGGGCTGTTTATGGCATTTGTCCCGCTTCCTAGCCAAATGATCATGGCCGCTGGCCTGGCCATTATGTTCGGCGTGAATCTGCCACTGGCCGTGGCTTTGGTGTGGGTAAGCAATCCAATCACCATGCCGGTGATGTTTTATCTCGCTTACAAACTCGGGACCTGGATGCTTAATACGGCACCTATCCCCTTTCACTTTGAGCTTTCATGGCATTACCTTGCCGAGCAAATGAGCCATATTGGCCCACCTTTTTTATTAGGGTGTATCACTAGTGGGCTCGTCTTCGCGGTGATTGGTTATTTCAGTGTGCGCGGTATTTGGCGCTACTCGGTGGTGAGAAGCTGGCAAAAGCGCAAACTTCGCTTGCCTAAGAAAATCAAACAAGTACTCCCAAAGCCGACCAAACCGTCATCTTAGTGAGCACGTAGCGTAGCGCTCGGTGCATCTTGCGCAAGAGTGAACCCGAGAAGGTGCGAGTGAGATGGAATAGCTGTTGGTCGTTATACAATCGTTAACACCCTTGAGCGAGACAGATCAAAAAGAGCCCGTCGTAACGGGCTCTTTTTGTCGCTGTCTTTTATGCAGGCTATTTTGTATTAAAGCTATTTTGTATTAAAGCTATCTAGTTTTAGAGCTCTCTGGTATTAAAGCTATCTGGTATTCACGCTATTTGGCACTGAGCACTGCAGCGGGTTGAAGCTGGCAAGCACGACGTGCTGGGTACCAAGCCGCCAGCAAGCTCAGAAGTATCGCCGTGATACTAACAAGTACTACGTCTGTGGCATGTAACTCACTGGGGAGAAAGTTGACAAAATACACATCACCTGATAAAAAACGATGCCCGACCCAAGCCTCAATCTGAGACAAGATCGCGGTGAGATGACTGGCAATCGCCACGCCCAACACACTGCCAATTGCGCTGCCTAACGCCCCAGAGAACAATCCGTACCAGATAAATATGCGTCGAATCAGGCGATCATTCGCGCCCATTGTGCGTAAAATCGCAATGTCCGCAGCTCTATCTTTTACCGACATCATCAAGGTTGACACCACATTAAAACACGCCACGCCAATCACCAGCACCATCACCAAATACATAATGGCTCTGACCAACTGGATATCGCGATATAAATACCCGAAATCGCCCGTCCAATCTTTTAAGTACACATAAGTAGATAAGGTTTGCCCTACTTCTTGTACGATTTTTCGCGCGTCGAGTACCGGCGAAACCTTAAGCGAGACGCCGGTCACCGCCTCATCCATTCCCATCAGAGCTTGGGCATCTTGGAGACGCATTAATGCCAGCGAATGGTCGATTTGTCCGCCTAACTGCAACAGGCCAGCAACCTGCATTCGCACCCGCTTCGGTGCCCGTAGGTTAAGGCTACTGTCTGTCGCCGGCACCATGACCGTGATCCAGTCACCCTTGCTAACACCGAGCTGAGAAGCAATGCCTTGCCCTAAGACAAGGCGAGACTGCCCCGCTGGCAAGCTTTCCCATCCACCATCGATATAATCACCAATCCGGCTAACCGTGCGCTCTGAGGTGGGATCCACCGCGCGAATTTGTGCGGGCTGTAAGCGAGTGCCATGTTCCATCAATGCCGTAAGCTCGACATAAGGCGCCGCCGCTTCCACCTGTGGGTGCCGTTCACTTTGCGCTTGCACCTGTTGCCAGTTTTCAATCGGACCATTGACCCCAAACACCTGCCCATGAGGCACCACCGACAGCACGCGTTGATTCAACTCTCGCTCAAACCCGTTCATGGCCGATAAACCCACAATGATCACCATGACGCCCACCGCGATACCAATGACCGAGGAAAGAGAAATAAAGGAGACCAAGCGATTTCGCTGCCGAGCACGACTAAAGCGCCGGCCTATCGCCAAGGATAACGGTTTCATGATGCCTCCTGCACAACCAAGTGGCCATCTTGCATCATCACTTGGCGATCCAGTTTTGCTGCCAGCTCACTATCATGAGTGACCACTAAAAACGCCGTGCCATGTTTCGCATTCAGTTGTCGCATCAAATCGTAGATCTCTAACGCCGTGGCGTGATCCAAATTGCCTGTCGGTTCGTCGGCCAATACCAACTTCGGCTCATTGACTAAGGCACGTGCAATCGCCACACGTTGGCGCTCCCCCCCCGATAACTCCGAGGGCCGATGTTTGAGTCGATGCCCAACCCCAACCGCGTTCAAGATCGCAGTGGCTTGTTTTGCTGCCGCTTTGTGACTAACTTTGTTGATCAGCAAAGGCATCATCACGTTTTCGAGCGCGGTGAAGTCGGCCAACAAATGATGAAACTGATAAACAAATCCTAAGGTTTGATTGCGCAGTGTCGCCTGTTGTGACGCCGACATCGCACTCACCAATGCATCCTCAATCCAAACATCGCCCTCGCTCGGCGCATCAAGCGTGCCAAGCGTGTGCAATAGCGTACTTTTCCCCGAGCCGGATGACCCTACAATCGCCACCAGCTCGCCCGGGGCTATTGTCATTGATACCTGGTTTAACACACAGGTTGATTGCCCACCTTCTTGATAGGTTTTACTGACACGGTGGCAGGACAACAAAGATTTACTCATAACGCAGTGCCTCAGCAGGGTGAACAGATGCCGCTTTAAATGCAGGGAATAAGGTTGCCAACACGCTTAGCACAACGGCTAAGCCGAGTATCATGGCAACTTGAAACGGATTAACAACCACAGGCAACGCTAAGCCGTTACCCAATAGACTCACGCCGAATATCGCCATGATTTCGTTGATGGATGATGCAATCAATACACCAAGCACGCCCCCAATGGCAGCACCAACCAGACCACTTAAACTGCCTTGAGCGATAAAGACAGCCACAATGTCTCTATCTTTCATGCCCAGTGTTTTTAAAATCGCGACCTCGGATTGTTTTTCCATCACCACCATGATCAGCGCGGAAATGATGTTAAATGCCGCCACCACAATGATCAGACTCAGCATCAAACTCATCATGTTTTTTTCCATTTTCACCGCTTGAAAGAGCTCACCACGCCAACGTCGCCAATCGGTCCAGGTGGCAGGATCGGCCTTGGGTTTAAGCTGGGTAATCGCAAATGGATCATCTAAAAATAACCGTAAGTCGCTCGCTTGGTTTGGGGAAATACCACTCAGTTTTGCGACATCTTCAATGTTGGCCAGCATCAACTGGTTATCGACATCCGTGCCAGTATGAAAAATCCCACCTACGGTAAATAAACGTTGCGCAGGGATCCGACCGATGGGCGTAAAACGACTAGCACTGGTGACCATGACTCGGACCGAATCTCCGACCCGTAATTGCAACTCAGATGCCATCGCGCGCCCTATCATCACTTGATAGCGTCCCGGACGCAGTGCCGACATCTCACCTTGCAAAAGGTGGGACGCCAGCGGCTCTGTCGCCTTCGGATCAATCCCTTCAAGTAAACCGGCACTAAGGCCATTACGGCTTTGAATCACCGCATCGGTGGTTTTTATCGGCGCGGTATCGACCACATGCGGCCACTGCTCTATGGTCGATGGTGTCGATCCTAACTGGCCATTGGCGATAATCGCATGGGGCAACACCCCTAAAATACGGCCTTTGAGTTGGGCTTCAAATCCATTCATCACCGATGACACCGTAATCAACGCCAATACACCGATCGCGATCCCCGCGGTAGACATCGACGAGACAAAACGCCCAAAGCGGTCGGCTGAACGGCCACGCAAATAGCGCAGGCCAATAAACACCGACAAAGGTTGATACATAGCACACCTAGCTTATTGTTTTGATTCGCTGCAAGCATACCTGTCCAAGTCAGGCTCGCCAAGTTATCCGCCGCATTTAACCCCCTCTGGATGATACAAATCCATGCCTTTAGGGCGAGAAAGTATCGCTAACCTTTACCTCTCGGTAAGGGTGCGTGATAATCATGAATACAACAGCAATGTAAAGGCACAGTGATGAGCCAAGACGAATACTTCTCTGTGCGAGCGGCCATGCGGATAAATGTGGAGCCTCTCGCCGACAATCAACCGCAACCGGACGCGGATGGCTTCATCGCGGAGATCCCCGCGCCATTTCGCTTGGCGAGCCAATGCGGCCAGCTTGATGCTGACGTGGAAAAGGATTTACAGTCGATTGACCCTAATGACGCGTCAGCATTGTTCCGCATTTTGCAGACTCAAAACGAAAAGCTCACACTGATGATGGGCTACATGCTCAGCCATGAAGATCAGCCTTCTCACCGCTTTATCACCCATACCTTTGGGGCGAGTCGTTTTTCGTACCTGAGTCCATCGCCGTTAGCACTTGGGGTACATGCACGCGTCAAGCTGTTCCTTGATCATCCACCCACAGCCATTTATTGCTACGGCGTGGTGACCGATTGCGAGCATCACCAAGAAGACGATGGCAATCAGCCTCACTATTTGATCCAAATCCAGTACACACGGTTATTGGAAGAAGACCAAGACACTCTCATTCGTGCCGCGTTGTATCATCAGCAAAAACTCTTAAAAAAACGCGCACGCGACCGAAAACAATCAAGCAGTTAAACTCATGACCCAACAACCGCTCTACGCTTTCACTCTGCCCACGGGCCCCGGCGACGTTAAACACCTTGGTAACCTAGCAGGGGCCGCGCTTCCGCTAGCGATTGCAACCTTAACCCAACAGCATGCGGGCCCGGTTTTTCTATTGGTCCCGGATAACCAAACCGCGGTGCGATTACAGCCGGCCATTCGCCAGTTCACCCAAGGTGAGTGCGATCTTTTTCCGGATTGGGAAACGCTGCCGTACGACAGTTTTTCGCCCCACCAAGACATTATCTCGGCACGCCTATCTTGCTTGTATCAACTGCCGCACCAGAAAACGGGAGTATTAATCGCACCGGCCAGTACGGCACTGCAACGCGTCACACCAAGACAGTTTTTGCACCAACATGCGTTGATGGTGAAAAAAGGCGATATTCTTTCGCTTGAAAAGCTGCGTGACCAACTCACCGATGCCGGCTACCGCCATGTTGATCAGGTGATGGAACATGGTGAATTCGCCAGCCGCGGCTCCATTCTTGATTTATTCCCAATGGGCAGTGACGAACCCTATCGCATTGACTTTTTTGATGATGAAGTCGATACCATTCGTCAATTTGATCCGGAAAACCAGCGCTCAACCGGCGAACTGACTCAGATCCAATTACTGCCGGCTCATGAGTTTCCTACTGATGATGCCGCCGTCGAATACTTTCGCGGCCGTTTTCGTGAACACTTTGAAGCGCGCCGAGAGCCTGAGTCGATTTATCAGCAAGTCAGCAAAAAAACCTGGCCAGCGGGGATCGAGTATTGGCTGCCGCTATTTTTCGAGCAAACCGAAACCTTGTTCGATTATTTGCCTGACAACACACTTATCTTATCGGTCGGCGATATCGATGCGGCGATCAGCCACTTTGAAGCAGATGTCGCCAACCGCTATGATCAACGCCGTGTTGATCCGCTGCGTCCACTGCTTCCTCCCGATGCACTATGGCTGAGCAAAGACACCCTGTTTGCGACACTCAAACAGTACCCTCGGCTTAAGCTTGAAAGTGACAGCGTCACAGAAAAAGCCGGACGCGAGAATCTGGACATCTCGCCACTGCCGTCACTGACCGTTAACCACCAAGCGAAAGAGCCGTTGGCCGCATTGCGTCAATTCAGCGAAGTGTATAGCGGTAAGGTGATTTTCTCGGTCGAATCGGAAGGTCGACGCGAAGCATTGTTGGATTTACTTAGCCAAGCGAAAATCCGTCCTATGGTCGCAGATGGCTTATCCGAAGCCCTATCACAACCCGGTCGTTTTGGTTTAATCATCGGTCCGGTAGACCAAGGCTTTATTGATAACCCGCGCCAATTTGCCCTAATCTGCGAAAGTGACATGTTCGGCGAGCGCGCCGTGCAACAACGCCGACGCGAAAAACGCAAACAAACCGTCAGTAATGATGCGGTGATCCGCAGCTTGGCAGAGCTCAAACCGGGACAAGCAGTGGTTCACCTTGAGCACGGTATTGGCCGCTATCAAGGTTTGCAGACCTTAGAGGCCGGCGGCTTAAAAACCGAATACATGACGCTCGAATACCAGCAAGGAGCCAAACTGTATGTGCCTGTCGGCGCATTGCATTTAATTAGCCGTTACTCTGGCGGAGCGGAAGACACCGCACCTATCCATAAATTAGGCGGCGAAGCGTGGGAAAAAGCCCGTCGCCGTGCGGCCGAAAAAGTCCGTGATGTCGCCGCAGAGCTTTTGGATGTCTATGCCAAACGCGAAACTAAGCCAGGCTTTACCTTTACTCACGACAAAGAGGCCTATCAAACGTTTCGGGCCACCTTCCCGTTTGAAGAGACCGCAGATCAGTCTCAAGCGATTAATGCGGTGTTATCCGACATGTGCCGCCCGATCGCCATGGATCGCCTGGTCTGCGGCGATGTTGGCTTCGGCAAAACGGAAGTGGCAATGCGGGCGACGTTCCTCGCCGTAAACAACAGTAAGCAAGTTGCTGTATTAGTGCCAACCACCTTGCTCGCGCAACAGCACTTTGAAAACTTCCGCGATCGATTCGCTAACCTGCCAGTGCGGGTTGAAGTGCTCTCACGTTTTAAATCCGCCAAAGAGCAAAAAGCGATCATGGCCGATTGCGAAGCCGGCAAAGTCGACATACTGATCGGCACCCATAAGCTACTGCAATCCGATGTCAAAGTACGGGATTTAGGCTTACTGATTGTCGACGAAGAACACCGCTTTGGGGTACGTCAAAAAGAGAAAATCAAAGCCATGCGTGCCAATGTTGATATTCTCACGCTCACCGCCACACCGATTCCCCGGACACTCAATATGGCCATGAGTGGCATGCGTGATCTGTCGATTATTGCGACCCCGCCCTCACGACGCTTAGCGGTGAAGACTTTTGTCCGCGAGCGCGAAGACAACTTGATCAAAGAATCGCTCTTACGCGAAATCATGCGCGGGGGGCAAGTGTACTTTTTGCACAACGATATCGAGACAATAGAAAAAACTGCGAATGAAATCAGTGACATGATCCCTGAAGCTCGCGTGACCGTGGCGCATGGGCAAATGCGCGAGCGTGAGCTAGAAAAAATCATGAGTGATTTCTATCACCAAAAGTACAATGTATTGGTGTGTACCACCATCATCGAAACCGGCATCGATATTCCCTCAGCCAACACCATTATTATTGATCGCGCCGATCACTTTGGCTTGGCGCAGCTTCATCAGTTGCGTGGCCGTGTTGGACGCTCACACCACCAAGCCTATGCCTATCTGCTCACGCCACACCCAAAACGCATGACCAAAGATGCAGTCAAACGCCTCGACGCCATCGCCGCGCTGGAAGATTTGGGGGCCGGTTTTACCCTCGCAACGCAAGATTTGGAAATTCGTGGGGCGGGCGAGTTATTGGGCGATGAGCAGAGCGGCCAAATTCAATCAATTGGCTTTACCCTCTACATGGATATGTTAGAGCAAGCGGTTGAAGCCTTAAAAGAGGGCAAAGAGCCAAGCCTCGATGCCCTGCTCAATGAACAGACCGACATTGAATTACGGCTACCTGCCCTGTTACCCGATGACTATATTCCGGACATTAATATGCGCCTATCGATGTATAAACGCATTGCCAGCGCCAAGTCCAACGACGACATGAACGAGCTGCAAGTCGAGCTGATTGACCGCTTTGGATTACTGCCCGATGCGGCGAAGAATCTCCTCCACATTCAGCAACTGAAAATACGTGCCGCGAGCCTAGGCGTGAAAAAGATCGAGGCCAGTGAACGGGGTGGCTTAGTGGAGTTTCATGAAAACGCGCAAATTGATCCCGGATTTTTAGTGGGACTGTTACAATCTCGCCCAGATAAGTTTAAGTTTGACGGGCCAACTAAGATCAAGTTTGTCGAAACGCTCACCGACCGACGCGAGCGGATGAACTTTATTGATGAGCTGTTGACTCAATTTGCGAGCCATCAGTTAGTCGCCTAGCGCGTCAACAAACCCAATGAAAGGCGGCTGACAACGTCGCCTCTCATTACCAATGGAGTAACCAGTGAGAAATCATCAACGTCCCGCGAAAGATTGGCGCTCAGCCGCAGGCCTAAAAGGACTCGTGGTGTTATTACTGTTGTCATTAAGCCAACCCGTCTGGGCTAAACGGCTTTATGATGTCGAATTAATCGTTTTTAAGCGCAACCAAGATCCTGCAAGTGTAGAAGAAAACTGGCCATCGCAAGACAGCGAGAGCAATGTGAGCCGCGGCGTGCCAGTCACTAATCAACGCGCGTTGCAAGACGCCGGGTTAACGCCATTGTCACGGAACCAATGGCAACTTAACGATGCCTACAACAAATTAAAAAACCATGCAGGCTTTACGCCCATGGTTCATGTGGCATGGCGCCAAGATGACAGTGGTCGAGCGGCACTGCCTTTACTACGAGTGATGGCGGGAAAAGACTATCGCGCAAGTTTTAACCCCGACGGTACGCCGATCAAAGCAGCACCTGAGCCGAAGGCCGCTGACGCCTCTACCGATGGCTTAAGCCGCAAAGACTGGGACGAGCAAAGCGTCTCCGAGCCCGCGACACCGCAAGGATTGTATGAACTTGACGGCACACTACGTGTCTATGTTCAGCATTACTTATATGTTGAGGCCGACATGGTGTTACGCGAGCCGACTGAACGTCGCGCTTTGGTTGAAGACATCATTGATATGCCATTGCAGCGCACCGACGCTGCCGCAAATCAAAATAACGATGTACAAGTGGCAGGGCTGCAAAAAGTCGAAAAACAATACCATGTTGAACGTTACTTGCAGCCGTTTGCTTTTACCCACAAACGCCGTATGCGTAGTGGTGAAACGCATTATTTGGATAACCCCATGATGGGAATGATTATTCAGGTGCGTAAAGTCAATAACGGTTAGTCGACAGGCGCTCATTGAAAGCAGTTCATTGAAAGCCGCTCACCGAAAAAATCGCATTAAAAAGCCGGCACATCAAGCCGGCTTTTTTTATCATGACTGACACCCTACTCTCAGCGTGTCATCAAGCTATGACGATGACGGTTTCGCGCCACGTGCTTGGTGGCTTGGCTTACTTGCGTCGGTATGACGACGGTTTTTGCTCATCGGCTTATGCCCACGCGCTTTTTCACCCGAACGTTGGCCATCTTGATACTGCTTTGGCTTCTTCGGTTTTTTCGGCTTCAATGGACGCGTATCTAATCGTGACTCCGGCAATGGATTTGCCACGGGGAAGCCTTCGAGGCTCAGACGCGGCAACACTTGTTTAGTCAGACGCTCAATGGCAAACAAATCTTTGGCTTCATCGGCACAAACCAAAGAAATCGCATGACCGACCGAACCCGCTCGTCCAGTACGCCCAATACGGTGGACATAATCTTCCGCAACATGTGGCAAATCAAAGTTGACCACTTGCGGGAGTTGCGCAATATCGATGCCACGCGCGGCAATATCCGTTGCAACCAGCACACGCACATCGCCGGTTTTAAATTGCTCTAACGCTTTGGTGCGCGCGCCCTGGCTCTTATTACCGTGAATCGCAGCGGCTTTGACACCATACTCATCTAAATAACGCGACAGACGATTGGCACCATGCTTGGTTTTACTAAAGACCAATACTTGCTGCCAGTTGTTGTCGGCAATGAGAGATAAGAGCATCGGTGCTTTTTGTTTTTTATCGACCGGATAAATGCATTGCTCAACACTGGTCGCCGCTTGGTTTGCAGGGTTGACCGAAATCTCTACCGGGTTGTTAACCATGCCTTTGGCAAGCTGACGGATCTCATCTGAGAAGGTGGCTGAGAACAATAAATTCTGACGTTTAGCCGGCAAGGCAGCCAAAATCTTGCGGATATCACGAATAAAGCCCATATCTAGCATACGATCGGCTTCATCCAACACCAACACTTCAAGTTGCGAAAAGTTCACCGCATTCTGGTTATACAGATCCAATAAACGACCCGGTGTCGCCACGAGAACGTCAGCGCCTTTTCGCAGTTTCATCATTTGTGGGTTTATCTTCACCCCGCCATACACCACCAGTGAGGTCAGTGGCGTGTACTGACTGTATTGCTCAACGTTTTTATGGACTTGTGCGGCTAATTCGCGCGTTGGCGTTAAAATCAAAGTACGAACGTGATTGGGGCGTGCACGTTTACCGGCTTGCAAACGTTCTAAAATCGGTAACGTAAAGCCAGCGGTTTTACCGGTGCCGGTTTGCGCGGCAGCCATCACATCTTGGCCTTCAATCACCGCAGGAATCGCTTTAGCCTGAATCGGTGACGGTGTGGTATAGCCTTGCTCTTGCACGGCTTTAAGGAGTGGTGCAGATAGTCCTAAAGAGGAGAAACTCATCAATTGATCTCAATAAATAAAAAAAAGTCGCCACGTGTAGACACCCTACCCGTCGCTTAAGGGCATGAATATCAATATCGTTGTATGAGGAAAACTCGGCGTTCAGGAGGGTTGCTCTAGAAGTGATATCAATAATCTTGATTGCGGCGCTATTGTGACGACTTTCGCCCCATTGAGCAACCATTATCGCATCAGCACTGCCGCCCAAAAGAAACCGGGGACAAGCCCCGGTTTCGATAAGACACACTGTCGTCGCTTAGTGCAGTTTCAAACTTGGACGTAACACACGGTTAATGCGGCCGACCAACATCATCAAACCGGTTTTTACATAGCCGTGCAACGCAATTTGATGCATGCGATACAAAGAAATATAAACCACGCGCGCGATGCGCCCTTCGATCATCATTGAGCCTTTAGTTAGGTTTCCCATCAAGCTGCCAACGGTCGAGAAGCGGCTTAAGGAAACCAACGAACCATGATCTTTAAACACATACGGTTTCAGGTCACGCCCGTTCATTTTCGCCACGATATTGCTAAAGCACAGGCTCGCCATTTGATGAGCAGACTGCGCGCGCGGAGGCACTTTACTGCCATCTTCCTGCGTGCACGCCGCACAATCGCCAATCACAAAAATATCGTCATCACGGGTCGTCTGTAAGGTATTCTTCACCTCAAGCTGATTAATGCGGTTGGTTTCTAAACCCGCAATATCTTTCAAGAAATCAGGCGCTTTAATCCCCGCAGCCCAAACCATAATGTCGGCATGGATACGTTCACCCGATTTGGTTTCTAGGCCATCTTCATCAGCTTTTACCACAAAGGTGTTGGTTTTTACTGTTACGCCGAGTTTTAATAACTCTTGATGCGCGGCACTAGAAATACGTGGCGGTAACGCAGGTAGGATTCGCTCGCCTGCTTCAACCAAGGTCACATTCAACTTAGAGTTCTCGAGGTCACGGAAACCATAGTTGCGCAGCTCTTTAATCGCATTATGCAGCTCAGCCGACAATTCAACGCCTGTCGCCCCCGCACCGACAATGGCAATATCAACACTGCCGTCACCGTGTTTCGCGTGCAGGCGCATAAACTCATTGTTCATTTCACGGCGGAAACGGTGTGCCTGTTTCGGGTTATCCAGGAAAATACAATTGTCACGCACGCCAGGGGTATTAAAGTCATTAGAGGTCGAGCCAATCGCCATCACTAAGGTGTCATATTCGAGCTCACGCTCGGGCATTAATAGCTCGTTATTCTCGTCATACATGGGCGCGAGGGTGATCACCTTACGTTCGCGATCAATATCCCACAATGTGCCCATTTGGAAATCAAACCCATGATTTTTAGCATGCGCGCGATAGCTTAATGCATCGACGCCTTCATCCATCGATCCCGTGGCCACCTCGTGCAGCAGGGGTTTCCATAAATGACTACTGTTTTTATCGACGAGGGTGATTTCAGCACGGCGTTTGCGGCCTAACGTGCGGCCTAGCTTGGTCGCGAGCTCAAGCCCGCCTGCACCACCGCCGACAACGATAATTTTGGTCACTTCTACATCCTTACCTTAATTAAAAAACACTCACTAGCCGCACGCATGCCACTAGCTAAAATCGGTCTTAAGTACGCCACTTTCTATTTGTTAGTGACTAACGACATAATCTGTATCAGTGCGTGTGGTTTATTGCTGTGTAGTTGGTCAGCACGCCCGTCCATTTTGCCGTAAAATGGCGATCACTTCGACCCTTGTCTGTGCTTTATTTACGGATAAAATGTAGGAAAATAACACCAAGCGCGTATAACAATGGCGTAGCTATACGCTCGATACGGGAAAGTGACCATCAGGTAGACTTTTTAAAGTGCGCAATCGCTTGTAGATGCGTAGAAAGGTTTTTAAATTTATGGGTTTGCGCCTCATCCCAACGCACAGAATAGAAAGGTGAAAGCAGATGATAGCTACGTTGACTGTCTAGCACGTCGTCTTCACGTGATAGGATAACCAACGCCCGCTGCTGGTTGCGCTGACGAAAATCAGTGACACATTTAGTTGCAATATCTTCGTACTCTTCAGGACGGTCGATTTTGCCCGGCATATTTTCCTGAGGGTGCAAGTTAGGGTTGATCAGAACCTGCTTTATCCCGCACAAAAATCCAATTCGCTCTGACCAATACCCGCCTAGCCCAACACCACATATTAATGGGTTAGGATCCTGGCTGGCTTCGATCTGCGTTTGCACCTGTTTAAGTAAGTGCTGCATATCATGTTTGGGGTGCAGAGTGCTGTAATTAATGGTGCGAACATCGTCGTCAACAAATTGAAGTTGAAGCACTTTTTCGTGGTTGCCTGGACTGGTGGCATCAAAGCCATGCAGATAGATGATCATAAGCGGTCCTTGCTGATTGCGCTAAGAATGTAATGGCCTTTATCAATAGCATAGCTGCTTACACGCAAAAATGAGCAAGATCACCCTAGCGAGGATCAGGGTATTTTTATCCAGCCATGCCTTGCAAACGCGAGGCCCATTGCTCAAGTTCTTCTATCAAGTGCGTGCGTTGATCATCATCCAAGCTTTTATCGAACCTGAGTAACCAGTCAAGGCGTCGAGAGCGATAGATCGCCATGTCTGTCTGCGTATCACTACCACCGCGCCAGGCGACGAGGTCATCCACCCATTGACGCAGTTGACTATCCAAGTCATCGCGTTGGCGTGTCTCAATAAGGTTAAATAGCCGCGCTTGCAACTGCTCACGTACCGTGATGAAGGTCGGCATCGCGCGTTGCTGGTAGTCCGCCATCTCAGCGTAGAATGGCGCTTGGCTGTCTGTGGTGTGTCCGACCCAACCCTCAGTGCGCTCTTCAAGCTCTTCTTGTTGCTCGGCTAGCCTTCTTGCGGTGATTGCTGGTCACGGCGCGCTTGTGCCTCAGCAATTTCGTCTTTTAAAAATTGGATCAATCGCTCAGCCTGACGATCATCCAGGCTTTGCAATAAACGCGTCGTCGCCGGGATCAGTGCATTGAGCGTGGCTTGTATCCGAGTTTTAAACCCAGCTTGATGATCGCGCAACTGGTCCCATGTTTGCCGTTCCGTACTTTGCGCGGCGATCAAGGTGAGCCGATCCGCTAACCGAGGCAACTCTTCCACGCTATGCCATTGCTGAACTGCATCGAGGTCCGCTTTTACTTGGCGCGATTGGGTGGCGGTCAGGTCGACAATATCGTCCAGGTAATAGTGAATCCAAAACGGCAACGTATTGTACGCAAGCTCCGTGGTACATCCGGCAAGTACCAACAGACAGCCCACAAGCCAGCCTGTTCGACACCGCCGTTTGCAATCCTTGACCATATTGTCTCCTTATCCTTATTCGCCTATGCGTCAGCTACGAGGGATTTATCCGAATGTAGCGGGCGGCCTACTCTGAAAGCTGTTGATACAGCACGTCCGCTGCTTGATTGTACGCAGGTAACCCATACAGACTCGCCCCCACCTCATACCAACATAGCGCTAAATAGTCGGTAAACGGCAGCCAAGCGTTGACGCGTGCGAGGATAACATTCACCGATTTTAGTTGCCGCAGAGCACAATAACGCGGCACCACAGTGTGTGGTAACCAGCCATTAGCACGACAAAAGAGCGCGATGTCAAGATAAGGATCACCGGCGCGGGCATACTCCCAATCAAGCACACACGGGTTACCATCTGGCTCTATCACCACATTGTAAGCGCCCAAGTCCATGTGACACACCGCCGATGGCTCATACGTTGGGAGCGGGCTGTGTGCGAGCACCTTATGCTTGAGCCGGTGTAAACGCGCTACCACATCATCAGGCAGTTGCTTTTCATAATGAGCGCATTGTGCCTCGACGGACGCGGTTTCCAGATCCGTCGGCAGTTGGTGAATACGGGATAAAAGTGGAATAAGGATCGATGCCTGATCGGTTTTTAGATTACAAAGCGGTTCGCCATCCACCCAAGGCACCATTAATCCTTCGCCGTTGTGGACAACCGGCTGACGCGCCAGCCCATGCTCAGCGGCCAAAGATTGCGCCTGAGCTTCACGCGCACGGTCAATGGCAAAAGCATTCGCCGCTCGACCATGGGGACGCCAAACACTGCGCCCCCCCTGTGAGTCGGTGAGTCGTAAACAGCGATTTGTCAGGCCCGCTGCCAACGGCTCGACACCGGTAACCTCGGTAGGGACACCATAATAGCGCGTCAGTGCGGTAGATAAGGTCTGCGCCAGAGCAGGAGACCATTCAACGGCTGACAAAGCGTTCTACATCCTGCCAAGCGATCACTCCTGACTGTAAGTCCATTAACTGCAAACTTAGCTGATAAGGGGCCTGACCGGTGATTTTACCGCTCAGTTGATACTGCGCACCCAGCATGCGGCCATATTGCATAATGGTCGCGGGATCCACCAGCACCTGATTCGCTGCCAACCCTAACGAGGCGCGGACCGCCTGTACTCTCGCTTCAGGAACAGGCGTTATCCGACCGGATTCGATTAAGCCCGCTTGCAACTGCGTTGAATACCTTGGGGTAGGAAAATAATCGCCACTGCTATTTTGGATCGGTTGGACCAAGGTCACCGGCGATACCTTTAAAGGCTCACTCGCCAATAAGGCTTCCACCGCAGCACGCATGGCGCGATCAATGCCGTTATGCACCTGCGAATCTGATAAACGTGCTGCGCGGTTGGTGTCTGGCGACGGGTTAACCGGCTGGTAGCGAGGCGCACACCCTGCGAGTAACAGCACGAGCGCGCCCACCATTAGTTGAGGCAAGCGCAACTTGCCCCATTTTTTCGTCCATCGGCGTGACCACTCAAGGTTCGCGGTTTTCATGGTTTCATTCATATTTAATGGGTTAACCCACCACCATGGGCCCAAGCGCTCGCCCACCCACTAAATGCATGTGGATATGATAGACCTCTTGGCCACCATGTTGATTACAGTTCATGATCAAACGATAGCCGTTTTCGGCAACCCCTTCGTCCGCTGCAATTTTCTTGGCCACGGTAATCATACGCCCGAGCGCGAGCTCATCATCTGGCTCCACATCATTGGTCGTTGGGATCAATTTGTTGGGTACAATAAGCACATGAACCGGCGCGCGCGGATTAATATCACGGAAGGCAGTAACAAGTTCATCCTGATAGACAACATCCGCGGGGATTTCTTTACGAATGATTTTGCTGAAAATAGTTTCTTCCGCCATGGTCGATTCCCTTTTATGATTGTGTGTCGGCCAAGTATGCGGCAGCCCCCAATGAAGGGCAATATGCTAACGGTACGAATGTGCAACAATTCGGTCAATGCGCGGTGAAATATCCGTCAATCCCCGGTAAAAACAGGGGCTGAATCAAGTAATCGATTGCGTTACCATAGCACCGATGCATTGACATGTAAGGATCACACCATGACCACCCTGCTTTTCAAAAACGCTTCTGTCGTCAACGAAGGACACGTTGTTGAGACCGATGTACTGATCGAAAATGGCCGCATTAGCCAGATTGCTCGCGACATCAGTGCCCCTGCGGCCGCCGATTGTCGCGTGATTGATGCAACCGGCAAACACCTATTACCTGGAATGATTGATGACCAAGTTCACTTTCGTGAGCCTGGCTTCCCGAAAAAAGGCACCATTGCCACTGAATCGAAAGCCGCGGTTGCCGGCGGCATCACCACCTACATGGAAATGCCCAACGTTAACCCGCCGACCACAACGCGAGAGGCACTGGAAGAAAAGTATCAACGCGCATCACAATCCAGTCATGCCAATTACGCCTTTTATCTTGGCGCTACTAACGACAATATCGATGAGATCCGTCGTCTTGATCCCAACGCTGCGTGTGGCGTGAAGGTATTTATGGGCGCGTCAACCGGGAACATGTTGGTCAACGATCCTGAAACACTGAACGCGATTTTTGCCGACTGCCCAACGCTGATCGCAACCCATTGCGAAGACACGCCAATGATCAATGAACTGGAAGGCATATATCGGGAAAAATATGGCGACGACGTCCCCATTGATGCGCACGCCCATATTCGTTCCAAAGAAGCGTGCTTAAAATCGTCGCAACTGGCGGTTAACTTGGCCAAAAAACACGGGACACGCTTGCATGTATTGCATCTGACGACCGAAGACGAGCTGTACCAGTTTGAGCCTGCTAAAACCCTAGAAGCCTTGCAGCAAAAGCAAATCACTGCCGAAGCCTGCGTTCATCACCTGTTTTTTAATCGCGACGACTACGACAGCAAAGGGACACTGATCAAATGTAATCCTGCGATCAAAGAGGCGCACCACCAGCAGGCGCTCATTCAAGCGGTGAAAGACGGGGTTATTGATGTAATTGCTACCGATCATGCGCCGCACACCTTTGAAGAGAAGCAAAATACCTACTTTAACGCCCCAGCCGGCCTACCCTTAGTGCAACATGCCTTGCAAGTGGCGTTAGAATTTTATCATCGCGGGATTTTTGATTTGCCGTTGGTGGTACAAAAAGTGGCTCATGCGCCGGCTGTTCGCTATCAGGTGAAAGAGCGCGGTTTCGTTCGTGAAGGCTACTGGGCCGACTTAGTACTGGTGGATCTGAACCAAACTCAGACAGTCAGCCAAGAAAATCTCTTTTATCAGTGCCAGTGGTCACCGTTTGACGGCCACACCTTTGGGTCAAGCATTGAAATGACTCTCGTTAATGGCGAAGTCGCGTTTGAGCACGGTCAGCACAGTGAGAAGCGCTACTCCACGCGTCTAGCGTTCGACCGCAGCTAAACGACGTAACCCTTAATCGATACGCGCGCGACACCAAAACGAATCCGTCGCGCGCTTTTCTTTTTGCCTGCGCGGTCAAACTCTCACATCACAAACCTTGCTTATAATAACGATTTGCTTTTATATCCGAATCGTTTATTGTGTTGTTGATATATGGATATTCACGCTGCTTGGTTTCAACACCGGATGATGTTGAAAAGCTGTGTTCGCAAGGAGAGGTAACCTTAAGCGTCTTTCGGTTATCGCGACACTCGTATCCTACCTCTTCCACTGGCGTAAGCCGTTCAAAGGCACCAGCTGGCTGATATCCGCATCAGGGCGTACATTGCAAAGCCATCGCAAGCAATGACCCCACATGAATGACCCACGTTTGCTCGGTAATCCAGCAGGCGTAACCCAAATCATCGAGCCATTGCCGCAGTCCATATTATGCACGTTATTGTCGTGCAGAAGGCACCGGCAAGCTCGGGACGTCGAATAATCAACCAGTGAGGTGATGATGTCTTCATCTGCTTCTAAGCCACTGCTCAGTGTCAAAAACTTGAGCGTGTCATTTACTACCAACGACGGTATGGTCGATGCCGTTAAAAACGTAAGCTTTGACATCATGCCCGGTGAAACCGTGGCTGTCGTTGGCGAATCAGGATCGGGTAAATCGGTCTCTAGCAGCGCCGTGATGGGCCTGCTGCCCAATAACGCAGTGGTAAAACCTGAATCGCAAGTAAGCTTTAACGATACCAATGTTCTGACCTTGTCGACCAAGCAAATTCAGAAAATGCGCGGTGATCGTGTCGCGATGATTTTCCAAGAGCCAATGACTTCACTGAACCCGTATATGCGCGTTGGCGAGCAGTTAACCGAAGCCATTCAGTGTCACCACCGCACCACGTCAGACAAGGCCAAGCAGCGGATTATCGACCTCCTTAATTTAGTCCACCTTCCTAACCCCACTAGCGCATTGCAAAAATACCCGCATGAGTTTTCAGGCGGCCAATTGCAACGCATCATGATTGCTATGGCCCTAGTGAATGAGCCTGACTTGCTGATCGCCGATGAGCCAACAACGGCCCTGGATGTAACGGTACAAGCCGAAGTATTGAACTTGATTGGCGAACTACAGCAAAAGATGGGCATGGCGATCATGTTTATCTCCCATGACTTGGCCGTGGTGAAACACTTAGCCGACCGCGTTGTGGTGATGTGTAAAGGTGAAGTGGTTGAAACCAACGACACCAAAGCCTTGTTCGATAATCCGCAAGAAGATTACACCAAAATGCTGATTGACGCGGTACCGCGTGGTCGCAAAGCGGCTGTCAACGAGGATTCAGAAAACTTGCTAACCGTGGATAATGTCACCATCAAGTATTTCCTTGGTGCTGACTTCTTTGGCGGCAACAAACGCTATTTTGAAGCGGTGAGCGACATTAGCTTATCGCTACGCCGTGGCGAGACCTTAGGTATCGTGGGCGAGTCTGGATCGGGTAAATCGACCCTGGGCCGCGCAATTATGCGCTTGTTGCCCGTTGCCGAAGGCCGAGTCTGTTTTCGAGGTCACGATATCCACGAAATAAAAAACAGTGAGAATAAAGCGCTATGCCGCGATATGCAGATGGTGTTCCAAGACCCATTTGGCTCACTGTCACCCCGCATGACGGTCGGTGAAATTGTGGCTGAGGGCTTGCGCACTCACTTTCCAGAGCTCGACAAAAAAGAGCGTCTCGATCGGGTAAAAGATGCCCTTTATGAAGTACGTCTCGATAGTTCCGCGATTAACCGTTATCCGCACGAGTTCTCAGGCGGTCAGCGTCAGCGAATTGCGATTGCACGCGCCTTGATCTTGAATCCTGCGTTTATCTTACTCGACGAACCAACCTCTGCATTGGACCGTTCAGTGCAGTTGACCGTGATTGATTTGTTGAAAGACATTCAACAGCGTCACAATATTGGCTATCTGTTTATCAGCCATGACTTGAGTGTGGTTCGTGCGCTATCAGACCGCGTCATGGTCATGCAAAACGGCAAAGTCATGGAGGCGGGCACACCAGAAGAAATCTTCCATCACCCGCAACACGAATACACGCGTAACCTGATTGCCGCGTCGTTCGATCTGGAAGAAGAGGAAGTGGCTTAGCCCACGCAGTGATGTCCAAACGGGCAACATCGTTCGGGTAGACAAAAAATGCGCCAAATTGGCGCATTTTTTATGACGTCTATCCGCTTAGGCTCTGCCCGACTCAACGCCTTCTCATTAACGCAAACTGGCGTTAAGCCGAACCGGTCCAATTGACGGATTAATCATCCATTTCAGCTATCTTCACCTTCCAGGTATCCGGGCCAATCTGGTGCGCGTTTTGCCCTTGCGCATCAACCGCTACGGTCACGGGCATGTCTTCCACCTCAAATTCGTAAATGGCCTCCATACCGAGATCTTCAAACGCGACCACGCGCGCTTTTTTGATCGCTTTTGATACCAAGTACGCGGCACCGCCGACCGCCATGAGGTACACCGCTTGGTGGTTTTTAATCGATTCCACCGCCGCAGGACCGCGCTCAGCCTTACCAATCATGCCGGTGAGTCCGGTTTCTGCCAGCATCATATCGGTAAATTTGTCCATGCGCGTTGAGGTGGTTGGGCCTGCTGGACCGACTACCTCATCCCCCACCGCATCGACAGGGCCAACGTAATAAATAAAGCGGCCGTTAAAGTCGACGCCCTCGGGAAGGCCTTCGCCATTGCGCAGCATTTCTTGTAAGCGTTTGTGTGCGGCATCGCGGCCGGTCAAGATCTTACCTGACAACAACACAGTTTCACCGGTTTTCCAGCTCTGCACGTCTTCTTTGGTCACGGTATCTAAGTTAACACGGCGGACGTTATCCCCCACTTCCCAGGTGACCTGTGGCCAGTCGTCCAGTTTTGGTGGTGCCAATTCGGCTGGGCCTGAGCCATCAAGCGTAAAGTGAACATGGCGTGTGGCGGCACAGTTCGGGATCAAGCATACCGGCTTAGAAGCGGCATGGGTGGGCGCGGTTTTTACTTTCACATCCACTACCGTGGTCAGGCCGCCCAAGCCTTGGGCACCGATACCCAGCTTGTTCACCCGATCAAAAATATCTAACCGCAGTGCTTCATCCGCATTGCTTGGACCACGGTCGATAAGCGCTTGAATATCAATGTGCTCCATGAGCGATTCTTTGGCCAATACGGCGGCTTTCTCGGCCGTGCCACCAATTCCAATACCTAACATACCCGGTGGGCACCAACCCGCGCCCATGGTCGGCAATGTTTTCTCAACCCACTCAGCCACATCGTCAGATGGATTCAACATCACCATCTTAGTTTTGTTTTCCGAACCACCGCCTTTGGCTGCAATTTGAATGTCCACCGCGTCGCCCGGCACCATATCGATGTGCACGACCGCAGGGCTATTATCGCGGGTGTTTTGGCGTTTACCGGCCGGATCGGCAACCACGGAGGCACGTAGCGGATTGTCAGGGTTGGTGTAGGCACGTCGTACCCCTTCATCGACCATTTCTTGCACCGTCATATCATGACGATCCCACTGCACCGCCATGCCCACTTTGACAAAGCAGGTGACAATACCTGTATCTTGGCAAATAGGACGCTTACCTTCCGCCGACATGCGGGAGTTAATCAGAATTTGCGCAATGGCGTCTTTTGCCGCCTGGCTTTGTTCCTTGTTGTACGCTTTTTCAAGGGCTTGTACAAAATCAAGGGGATGGTAGTAAGAGATATATTGCAGGGCATCTGCAACACTTTCGATCACGTCTTGCTGTTTAATTGTGGTCATCATTGCCTCTGGTGTCATTTGCAGGACCCAAAGCGGGTATCCAGTGTGGGGGAGCTTTCCCCTCGTTATTATCGGTTGGCGATCAATTTTCGAATAGCGCTCGATTGCCAGTTGACGCTAGATGTAAATCGCATGTAGCCAAGTTGCCTCATCGAATTATAGAAGGTGATAATGGCAACAACGTTGCTTGGTTATTTGTGTTGGCCCATGCCGGAAAAGGCCTAGCTATGATACGCTTAGCGCTATTCGCGCGCCACACAGCGCTTCAACCGTGATCACAAAAAGAACAATGCAGCGACAAAATGCCATGACACTGACAACGACGCCCATCGATTATACGCCGGATCTTGCGGTGACCCTCTTTGATCGGATTGCCCACCAGCCCTGGGCGATGCTGCTCCACTCGGCCACGCGAACCCACCCAGACAGTCGTTTCGATATCTTGGTCGCCGATCCGGTTGCCACCATTACTGCGCGTTATAACCAGGTGACAACCTATTACGCAGATGGCACAACCACCACCCACACGCAAGACCCTTTTCACTGGGTAGCCGATCTTCAGGCCAAGCTTTTACCCACCGCGGATCCGATAGCGCCTTGGCCATTTATTGGTGGCGCCTTGGGGTACTTTGGCTATGATCTCGGTCGATGGGTGGAAGTGCTACCGGCATTGGCGAAAGACGAGCTCGAGGTGCCGGATATGGCGGTCGGGCTCTATGACTGGGCGGTGGTGATCGATCATCATCAGCGCCAAGCGGTGGTGATTGCACCCAATAGCCAACAACGATGGCAGTGGCTAACCGAGCAACACGCGCCAACCTCGCCGGTACCCTTTTCTCTCACCGGGCCTTGGCAGGCCAACATGACCGCGCAACAATACGGCCAAAAGTTCGACACCGTCCAAGCGTATTTACACGCGGGCGATTGCTATCAAATCAATCTTGCTCAACGCTTTTCCGCACCCTATCAGGGTAACGAGTGGCACGCGTATCGCAAATTGGCCGCGAACAACGGCGCGCCGTTTTCGGGCTTTATTCGCCTGCAAGACAGCGCCCTGTTGTCGGTCTCGCCTGAGCGCTTTTTATCGGTGCACGACAAACAGATAGAAACCAAACCCATTAAAGGCACACGCCCGCGCGATCCCGATCCACAAAAAGACGCACAACGCGCCCAAGCATTGAAGTCGGCTGAAAAAGATCGCGCCGAAAATTTGATGATTGTAGACTTATTACGCAATGATATTGGTCGCATTGCCTCGCCAGGTTCCGTATCTGTGCCTAAACTCTTTGATATAGAAAGTTTTCCTGCTGTCCACCACATGGTCAGTACAGTGACTGGACGCTTACCCGACGACAAGACAGCACTCGATTTGCTGCGCGCCGCGTTTCCTGGCGGGTCAATTACCGGGGCACCAAAGGTGCGGGCAATGGAAATCATTGAAGAACTCGAGCCCCATCGTCGTCATGTTTATTGTGGCAGCTTTGCCTATATCAGCCGCTGTGGACGAATGGATACCAGCATTACCATTCGCACGTTGGTTGGTCATCAAGGACAACTTCATGTTTGGGCAGGTGGCGGGTTGGTTGCTGACAGCCAAGCCGACGCCGAATATCAGGAGACGCTCGATAAAGTGAGCCGAATTTTACCCGTACTGGCAGAAGATGAGGCATTGAGCGCACCTATTCAGGATTAAGGAGAGTGGATGCAGTTACTCACCGCTGACAAGGCGTATTTCGCACCCCTAAATGTCTCCCCCCTGGGCAATACAATACAGACAGTGCCTGGGTGTGGGGGTGGGCCTTGCCCTGGGTTTTGGCCGCGCTACGAAGGAGAGTGTTTCCTCACTGATCACGGTGCGGCCACGCGACTATCACCGACCGACGTGGTCCGTGCATTTTCACTCACCCCTTTAGCGCGCCACGACAGCCGTATTCTCAATCGCGTGCGGCTATCTCCGCGCATTCTCGGTGGGGCGGATTTTCAACCCGCCGCAGTATTGATCGGGCTGGTGCCTAGGCCGTCAGGCATTCATTTGGTGTTAACCCAACGCGCCAGTCACCTAAAACATCACCCGGGACAAGTGAGCTTTCCGGGCGGAAAACGCGAGTCTATCGATCACGATAATATTGCCACCGCCACCCGTGAAATGTGGGAAGAAACCGGTATTCGCGTCACGCGCGACGCTGTCATTGGCCACTTGTGTCCCTTGCCCACGGTGACGGGCTATTATATTCATCCGGTGCTTGCCTGGGTGGATCCCGATTATCAGCCTTGTCTGGATCCCAATGAAGTGGCCGCCTGCTTTGAAGTGCCCTTAGATACCTTGTGTTATCCCGGCCACATCCGAGAACAATCGTTTTTAATCGACGGACAATGGCACCCTGTGAGTGCGTTTTATCATCACGATCATCTTGTTTGGGGAGCCACTGCCCAGCTGTTACGCGCGTTGATCAGTCAACTCACGCTGTTTCACTTTCCGGTCAATCGCACCATAAACCCTACCAATACTATGGAATTTGGCGCAATTTGATGCATATTTATCCAACACAAAACCGTACACACCTGCCTACTTAATCGCACTAAAGCGCTTTTATTATTGATAGTTGTCACATTTTGGTGCAATAGTCCGGGCGCGCCTTTTCATATCGCGATCTAGCGCTTGGTTTTCTGCGTGGAAATCGCCAGAATTCGCCTTCCCTGATTCCTGTTCCCTACAATGTGAGTAGTATTGTTATGCAAACAACCTCGACGACTGGTACCCGCGCAACCACGCGCCCGCGCTGGACCAAACAAGACACAACCTGGGCGCTTTCCCTTTTTGGCACCGCTGTTGGAGCCGGCATCCTCTTTCTTCCCATCAATGCGGGGATGAGCGGTTTTTGGCCATTGGTTGTGATGACCTTATTAGTTGGCCCGATGACCTTTTTTGCTCACCGTGGTTTGTCTCGTTTTGTGCTCTCGTCCAAAAACGCAGGCAGCGATATCACAGAAGTGGTTGAAGAGCACTTTGGCGTCGGCGCGGGTAAAATCATCACCCTGTTGTACTTTTTCGCGATTTACCCGATTGTTCTGATCTACGGTGTCGGCATCACCAACACCGTTGATTCCTTCTTGGTTAACCAGCTTGGTATGGCATCACCACCGCGGGCAATTTTGTCACTGGCCCTGATTTTGGGAATGATGGCTATCATGCTTCTGGGCGAGAAAATGATGTTGCGTGTCACCCAGTTCTTGGTTTATCCGCTGGTTGCCATCTTAGTATTTATGTCGCTCTATCTTATCCCAGAGTGGAACACCGCCGCCCTGTCGCAAGTGCCCTCAGCTGGCGATTTTGCCATCACTCTTTGGATCTCGATTCCGGTGCTGGTATTTGCGTTTAACCACAGCCCAGCGATTTCATCTTTCTCATTGGCACAACGTCGCGATCATGGTGATGATGCAGAACAAAAGTCTGGCCAAATTCTAATGCGCGCAGCAGCGATGCTGGTTGGCTTTGTGATGTTGTTTGTATTCTCTTGCGTCCTGTCGCTGACACCAGCGGACCTGGAAGCGGCCAAAGCAGAGAACATTGCGATTTTGTCTTACCTTGCCAACAAGCATGAGAGCCCATTTATTTCCTTCTTGGGCCCATTGGTTGCCTTTGTCGCGATTGTGTCTTCATTCTTCGGCCATTATTTGGGCGCACGTGAAGGTCTAAATGGCTTAGTCGTGAAAACGCTGCGTGGTGCAGGTAAACCGATCAACCGCAAGAAAATTGACGTGTTTACCGTGGTCTTCATGATCCTCACCATTTGGTTGGTGGCGACCCTAAACCCAAGTATTTTGGGGATGATTGAATCACTTGGCGGCCCTATCATTGCCACCATCCTGTTTATTATGCCAATGTATGCCGTGAAAAACGTGCCAGCAATGCAGAAGTATTCAGGTACAATCAGTAACGCCTTTGTTCTTATCATGGGCTTGGTCGCGATTTCAGCGATTATGTACGGCATGCTTTTTTAATTAATCATGACCGTTAATCAGCGCGCGCAGCAGGTGCTATAGGACTGCTGTTACTGGGGCATTAATCCCAGCCGCATTCATCGATGTTTGCGGGATAACCAGGAGCAGTGAACGCTGCTCCTTTCATTATGGCAAGCCACCGGCATTGCCAGCACAGTCAATACCATGGACGGATGGCGTAAACACTAAATCCATTGCCCTTAGGGCATTGACTGAGGTAAACACATGATCAGTGTTTTTGACATTTTCAAGATTGGCGTTGGCCCGTCCAGCTCGCATACTGTTGGCCCAATGAAAGCCGGCCAGTGTTTTGTTGATGCGCTTATTGCTAACCAACGCCTGACCGACGTCGACCGCGTGACGGTTGACGTTTATGGCTCTTTGTCTTTAACAGGCAAAGGCCACCACACCGACATCGCGATCATTATGGGCCTCGCAGGCAACAGCCCTGAAACCGTTGATATCGACGCGATCCCTAGCTTTGTTAAACGTGTCGAAGACACAGAGCAATTGCCGTTGGGCGAACAGCAGCATGTCGTCACCTTTTTGCGTGATGGCGGCATGAACTTTCACCAAACTAACCTCTCCTTGCATGAAAATGGCATGCGTATTCATGCTTGGCAAGGCGATGAGTGCGTGCTGAGCAAAACCTACTACTCCATTGGTGGCGGCTTTATTGTTGAAGAAGCCGAGTTTGGTCAGCCTGCCATGCAAGCGGTGCAAGTCCCTTACGACTTTAATAGCGCAGACGGCTTGCTCGCACTGACGCAAGAAACCGGTTTTTCTATCAGCGGCTTAGTGATGGCCAACATGCGTAGCATGCATAGCCAAGCAGAAATTGACACCTATTTCGCCAATATCTGGAAAACCATGCAAGCGTGTATGTACCGTGGTATGGAAAACGAAGGCGTGTTGCCCGGTCCATTGCGTGTACCTCGTCGAGCCGCTGCGTTGCATCACCAGCTCAAAACCACCGAAAAATACAACATCGATCCCATGTCGGTAGTGGACTGGGTCAATATGTTTGCCTTTGCGGTAAACGAAGAAAACGCCGCCGGTGGTCGTGTTGTAACCGCGCCAACGAATGGGGCATGCGGAATTATTCCTGCCGTCCTCGCCTACTACGATAAATTTATTGAGCCGGTCGATAAGCAAACCTATACCCGCTACTTTGCTGCATCCGGTGCGATTGGCGGCTTATATAAACAAAACGCGTCTATTTCTGGGGCAGAAGTGGGTTGCCAAGGTGAAGTCGGGGTCGCGTGTTCAATGGCCGCCGCCGGTTTGGCTGAACTTATGGGCGGTAATCCGCACCAGGTGTGTATGGCAGCTGAAATCGCAATGGAGCACAACTTAGGCCTTACCTGCGATCCGGTCGCTGGACAGGTGCAAGTGCCGTGTATTGAGCGTAACGGCATTGCGGCGGTGAAGGCGATCAATGCATCACGCATGGCACTACAACGTTCTTCCGAGCCACGGGTGTCGTTAGATAAAGTGATCGAAACCATGATGGAAACCGGTAAAGACATGAACGCCAAATACCGTGAAACATCACAAGGTGGCCTAGCTGTCACCGTGATGTGCTAATCCCAGAGAATCACACCAGGTAGCCACACGCTATCGAAAAGTAACGCGTTATATTGCTGATCAAAACCATCAAAAAGGCCCGGGACATCACGTCACCGGGCCTTTTTATCTGCGTTTACACCGCAAACAGACAGTGTGTTTTCCACTGCCCTCACAGGTATGATTTAAGCCGCGTGGGTGGCCATCGCAGGCTTTTTCGCATCACGTGTTAGCTCACCAACCGGAAGTACGGTACGGCCATATTCCTCGTTAAGCACCTGCGCCATCGCAAAATACATCGCGCTTAAGCCACACACAATCCCTTCAAATCCGGCAATGGTGCCAATGAGTGTACTGCCGGTAAAATCACGCGCCGCGAGTAAGAAAAACAGGATAGTCAGGCTACCAAATACAAACTGTTTAGCACGGCAATAGCGCAATGAGCCAATAAACATAAATCCAGTGAACACACCCCACAACACCAAATACCAACCCATAAAGGCAGCAGGGCTTGCGTCAGCCAGACCCATTTTTGGCATCACAATCAGGCCAACAAGCGTCAACCAGAACAACCCATAAGAGGTAAACGCGGTTGTTCCGAACGTATTGCCTTTTTTGAATTCCATGATCCCCACAATCACCTGCGCTAAGCCGCCATAAAACAGCCCCATCGCCAAAATCATGCTATCAATCGGAAAAAACCCTGCATTATGAATGTTCAATAATACCGTGGTCATTCCAAAACCCATCAGCCCTAAAGGGGCAGGATTTGCCAGTTTGTTTTCCATCAGTGCCCTACTTATTAAAAAAACCTATCAATACTCAAAATAAGCGCCCAAAACCACGGATAGAAGTGATTATCACGCGCAAAAACGCGGCAATATTACGGGTTACAGACTAGATGTAAATAACTTTTAGCGCTTAGCGTTGCTTTCATAAACAAGAGAGCCAAAATAGCCAATAAAACTGGGCAATTCCGGTTTTTTGATAATAAAAAAGCAGCAAAATGCTGCTTTTTCACTCAATTGTTCAAGCATAGCGCGTTAGCGAGTACTAAAGCCTTTACTATGCAGAAATTCTTTCATAAACGGACGCGCTTCTTTTTCCAATGTGGCAGACACTTGTTCGCTCCAGCTCATGTCTTTATTGCCGCCTGTACGTGTTTGATAATACTCGCGCACTTGGTTGTCGTAGTCACTTAGCGCCGCTTCATCAATCGCCTGATAACGATTTTCGTGAACGATAAGACTGGCCGGTAGTTTCGGTTTGGTTTCAGGATCTTGTGCAGGTACGCCTAAGCACATACCGAATAATGGCAACACATGGTTAGGCATATCCAGCAACTCGGCGACTTTATTCGGTTGGTTACGCAACCCACCGATATACACACCGCCAAGACCCATGGACTCTGCTGCGACCATCGCATTTTGCGCCATGATTGCGCCGTCAATCGCGCCAATTAACGTTTGCTCAGTAAAGCCCAACTTGGCATTGGGATTGATTTGCTCATGACGATGAAAGTCCGCACACCACACCAAAAACTCGGCGCAGTCGGCTACATACGCTTGGTTGCCCGCGTATTCCGCCAGTAAACGTCGTTTGTCGCTATCGGTCACACGAATAATACTGGTGCATTGTAAAAAGCTTGAGCTCGACGCCGAGCGCGCGGCATCAATAATCTGGCTCAGTTGCTCTGACGAAATGGGTGCTTGACTAAATTTGCGAATAGAGCGGTGAGAAAGTAATGTCTCAATCGTTGGGTTCATTATGTTTCCTTATTAGACGTTGAGCCGTACAAGAGGGATGAGCTGGTTGTACACCTTTATGGGCCGACGCGCAATCAACACAATAGCGACGCTCTGCGGCCATACCACCCGTGATCTCCCGCCGGTCGTGCGATTCGGTATAGACGTTCACAGCAATCGGTTTTGCCTATCGGTGCAAAAGGGAAATTCGTCTTTTCTCTCCATCGCCTATCAGGCATAGTAACAACATTAATGCCAAAGGAGATGAATATGTTCGTCGTAATTTTCGGTCGCCCAGGGTGCCCTTTTTGTGTTCGCGCCAAAGACCTAGCGGAAGATCTTAAAACCAACCGTGATGACTTTAACTACCGTTATGTCGATATTCACGCAGAAGGCATCAGCAAAGCGGATTTGGAAAAAACCGTCGGCAAACCGGTTGAAACCGTGCCACAGATTTTCGTTGATCAAGCGCACGTTGGCGGCTTTACCGAATTTGAAGCCTACGCTAAAGAAAATCTCGGTTTGTTCCAAGACTAATCGGTTGAACCATCGATAAAAACCAGCCCATTGGCTGGTTTTTTTGTTTTTGGCGGTCATTGATATATCGAGGTTGTCGTCTATCGCCTCGATTAACGCTAGGAACGTTACCGCTCACGCGTAATACTCTTGCCGATAATATCCACAAGCCTGTCAGTTGTCAGTTGCCTTTTCATCAACACACCGTGAACCGTATCGTATCGTTCAGCACTAATCTCCTCACCGGTCAGTACGATAATCGCAGCCGTTGGCTGTGTTTCTTGAATCACTGGAATTAAGCGCCAACCCG
This sequence comes from Salinivibrio sp. EAGSL, assembly GCF_013366455.1. Lineage (NCBI taxonomy): Bacteria > Pseudomonadati > Pseudomonadota > Gammaproteobacteria > Vibrionales > Vibrionaceae > Salinivibrio > Salinivibrio sp. EAGSL. The sequence continues at coordinate 302,751 of NZ_JABWMG010000001.1, forward strand.
ATCCGTCGGGTAAACCAATATCCAACAAGACAGCATCATACGCGTGTTGCGTTAACAATGATTGAGCTTGGCTCAGTGTGAGTGCATGATCAAGCGTCATATAATCACTGACCATCGCCTGAACAATTCGATGTAAATCTATATCGTCTTCAACATGCAAAATTTTTGCCTGTGTAGACGTTAGCAACTGTTGTTTTACTAGACTGATGAGTTGTTTGTGATCGATGGGTTTTGCTAACCATTCAATGTTTTCAGCGTCGCCATTAAGCTCTAACCGTCCTTGTTTCATCTTTGCAGACACCACAACAATGGGAATATTAGCGGTGTCGGCATGCTGTCTTATCCGACGAATAATATCGAGCCCACCGATATCGGGCAGCATTAAATCTAAGCTGATTAAATCATAATGCCTTGCTTGTAACGCTTTTAACGCCGCCATACCCTCTTGGCTAATATCGACTCGGTATCCAGCCTCTTCCAGCACTATTTTTAATAGACTAGCCACGTCGGAATCATCTTCAATCACTAGAATATTATATGAAGAGTTAATGTTTGGTTTGTCACCAATGTTCGAGTCAGTCGGCCTATGCTGATCGACCGATTTGGTCTTCACTGTTTCATGCAACGGCAGCTGAAAGTAAAAACGGGCGCCTTTTCCCGGGATCGACTCAAACCCTATCTTGCCATTCATTTTTTCAACGAGTTCACGGGTAATCGCAAGCCCTAACCCCGTGCCACCTTTTTGCCGTGTATCTGTGCTATCGGCTTGGGCAAACTTTTGGAAAATTTTGGGATAAAAGTCCGCAGCAATACCACAACCTTGGTCAGTAACACTCACGGTCACGTGCTGTTCATCCACCACGGTATCGATGGTGACCGTCGCCCCATCAGGCGAAAACTTGATCGCATTAGATAGCAGATTAGCCAATACTTGCTTCAGCCTTTGTTTGTCTACTCGAACCTCGGCATCAGCCGTTTCACTGTTCAAGATGATGTCGACGTGCCGCTCTGCACCGTATGCTTTATTTTCTTCTAAACATTGTTCAAGGATGGGATCAATAGATTGAACTTGCATATCAAAATACAACTGGCCGGCCGCTATTTTTTCGATATCGAGTAAATCGTTGATCAATAACGCTAACCGCTCGCTATTACGGTGTGCGGTGTTGAGTATTTTTTGGGCTTTATCAGGGATCTCACCCAAGCGTCCACCCAGCACTAAACTCAGTGCACCAGACACTGAGGTAAGCGGCGTACGCAACTCATGACTGACCGTAGAAATGAACTCATTCTTCATTTGCTCATGGCGTTTGCGTTCGGTGATATTTTGGGCAATCCCGAGGAAACCGGTAACCTCTTGACTGTCGTTGTATATCGCCGTTACTGTCAACGTAACCGGAATATGCTGGCCTTGCTTATGGACATAACACCATTCACGCGTTTCTGCGCCCTCTAACATCGGAATGGTCATAAATGTCTCAAACCCAGTTATCGCCCGATTAAACTGACCTGATAGCGCCTGAGATCGTTCTTCCACCTCGTCAGGCACATGAAACAAGGCAGGGCTGTGTTTATCCACGACCTCGGCAGAATGGTAACCAAGCAGTCGCTCGGCGCCGGTGTTGAATAAAGTAATTATGCCTCTCGTATCCGTCGCGATAATCGCAACCTCAGTCGAGGCGGCCAATATATTACTGAGCAGATCGGAGGTGCTTGCCAGTTCACGGGTACGGTCCTTTACCTCTTGCTTTAAGTTTGCTCGTGCCTTTTCCAATTCACGGAAGTTATCACTAAGCGCATGGCTCATATCTTGCAGCGATGTCGACAAAACAGCATATTCCGCTACTCGGCTTTGAGGCAGCACAACACTCGATTGATAGCGTATTTTTTCAGGTAGATGACGACTTGCCCTATCGAGTCGTGATAGAGGCTGAATCAGGATTCGGCTCAACGAAAAGGCCGCGAGTATACTCAAAAAGCAATGCCTGAAAGCATAATAAAGCTTTGATTACGACTCCTTTCAATAGCCTCTATCAATGGCGCTGCCGGCCGTTCTGCAAGCAAGACCATAGCGTCGGACCGGTCTGTTAATGGCAGTTGGTAACGATAAAAGCCCGATTGCCAGCGATTAACCAAATTACCCCCCGACGCCGGCAACCAAATAGACAGGTTATCGGCACTGGTTAGCGGCCGGACTCCCCCTGGTAAAACAGAGTGTAAATCACCGACCTTCACTGTCGGTGTTCCCTCGCGATTTAATATCGCCACACCAGACGCACCTTGAGACAGTGACGGCCGTAATGATCTCTTTTGGCTATCAAGCGAACGGTCGGGTTGCTGGTTGAGCCGAGCCACGGCACCCTCGGCAACCCGCTTAAGTTCGTCAGCGACCCGTTGCTCGTTTTTTATTATATTATTTTGGTTGTTGATAATGATGGGTGTCATCCCCGCGATAAGGGTCAGGCACAACAGGGCATCAAAAAGCAGCTCCTGGAGCCGAACCTTTGCCGGTAACCAATTGATAGTGCCATTCTGGAAATACCAAATCAGCAGTTTTACCATTAACCCTGCAATGAGCGCGTTAAACACACCGTTCAGGGCTTGCTTCAGGGCAATCATACTGGAGGAGCTGCCATCCATGCCGATGACCATTGTGTAGAGTGGTATCAGCGCCACCGGGCCCATCACTAACCAAAAAGCAAGATCCGCAAGTACTAAGTTTTTTACGCCACGGCGATATAATACACTGACCGCAAACGCTTCCAATGTCAGTGTTAGCATCGCGTAGGGGTGGCCCCAAAGTACCCAGGTATAGGAACCGCCAACCAACGCTACACATACTGCTGACCGTAGCCCGAGTAAATTTACGGCTAGCATGACAGCCACCGAGCCAAAGATAAAATGCACACCAAAGAACAGCGGCAAACTGATCATGTTGCCGGCAAAGGCAACAACAGCCAATAACAGCGTTGCCATTGTCTGTTTAGCTAATACGCTCATTTTTCAACCTGCAACTGAATAAAAAACAACGCTCCACCGCCCTGTGTATCGCGGTAACCTACATCACCGCCCATCTGTTGGCAGATTTCCCGAGTAATAGCGAGTCCCAGCCCTGTACCAGGTAATTTTCGATTATCACTGCTGTCTGCCTGACTAAAACGCTGGAACAGTCGGTTTTGAAATTCCTTGTCCACGCCGGATCCATAATCTCGGATGCTAATTTCAACGTCTTTATTACTTTTTGTGACCGATACGTCCACCTGCCCTTCTTCAGGCGAGAATTTGATCGCATTGGACAGTAAATTGGTTAATGCTTGAATCAATCTTGCTCCGTCAACATTGACCATCACCGTCGGCCAGTTATTCGGGGTGTGTATTTGTATCTGACTTTGATACTGATAGGATTTAACAGACTCTATTGCGTCATTTATTAGAGGGCCAAGCGCTTGTTTTTCAATATGAATTGGCATTTTCCCTGCCACCAGCTTTTCCATATCTAACAAATCGTTTATCAGTAAGCTTAAACGTGTTGCATTCCGTTCAGCCGTACTCAGCAGCTGATTCGCCTTTGGCGGTAAATTTCCAGTTGCACCGCCATTCAATAGCCCTAACGCGCCTTTAATCGACGTTAATGGTGTGCGCAGTTCATGACTGACGGTGGCAATAAATTCATCTTTCATTTTGTCGAGTTTTTTACGCTCAGTAATGTCTTCGACAAGGGACCAGATCACCTTTCTTCCATCCAACTCTGTGCTCAGCATGCCTTGTAGGCGGACCGGATAACGACTGCCATCTTTTCGGATGTACTCTTTTTCAAACGGCCCATAGCGACCTGTACTCTGCATACTTGCCAGCGCTTTTTTCTCTTCTGGCTCATATTCTTTGGGCGTGACATCCCAATAACTGAGGGAAACGAACTCTTCGCGCGTATAACCGGTGGGCGCTATGAGGGCATCATTTAAGTCAAGAAATTGTCCAGTTTCAAAATCGTTTAACGCGATGCCGATCGGGGAGAAATCAAAAAGACCACGCAACCTTGCCTCGCTCTGCTCTAAGGCCAACCGTGCCTGCTGCTGTTCGTGCACATCCTGCAAATAACCGTGCCACAAGACACTACCATCTATCATTCTCTCTGGCCTCGCCTCACCCGAAATCCAACGGTAACCCTTACCTGGACAGTTGACCTGATAAGTAGACTCCCAGTGTTCCAAAGTATTGGCTGAGTGCGTAATGGATTGGCTAACCGCCTCAATGTCACCAGGATGAATACGTTCAAACGCTGGCGTCGCGTCTTCAGCGGCCTGCTCTGGTGTGATGCCGTACAAGGATTCTATTTGAGGGGAGCTGTAAGGAAAAACCATCCGTCCATCGGGAAAGCGACGGAATTGATAGAGGGTGCCCGGTAGTAATGCCGCTAACTTGGTCAGCCGTTGCTGAGTCAGATTCTGGGTCAATACATCGGATAACCAGTTGCCAAGCAGACGTAGAAACAGTTTTTCACCGTCATTATAGTCTTCAAAGCGAGCATTGGCGGACGATACATTCAATGTGCCCCAGGGATGGTCATAGACATTGATAACAACGCCAGCATAACTACCTAACGGTGCCGCTTGATAGCAAGGATGGTGATGAAACTCTGGCCGATCAGTGTCGGCGATAAATTGTTCCTGAGCGGTTCTGTTAGGGCTATCTGACATCAGAAGCTGGCACCAGGTGTCTTTTAACGCAAACTGCTGTCCTGCAGCAATATTTGTGTCTGGCGGTCCTGCTATCCAGTTGACTGTGTACACGTCATCTTTTATTTCACTGATAATAGCCAGCTCAGCCCGCAAGTAATGCTTGGCTTCTTCCAAAGCATAATTAATTCTATCTTCCAAGCTACTATGGCTTGAAAAGGCAATGTCGGTGAGTACAGTTAACGCCTGATGATGTCGTTCTAGCTGCGTCAGGGCATTGCGCTCTCGAGTAATATCGATAATAAACCCTTCAAGCACCTGTGAATGCCTAGGATCTGTGTCAATACGCTTACCTCGTTCCTCTACCCAACGGTAACCCAGTGTACGATGCCGAACGCGGTACTCAATCTGCCATTCTTCATTATTGGCCATCGCGTTAGTAACAGCTTCATCAACCAATGAAATATCATCAGGATGAATCAGATCCGCATAACAAACTCGTTTATTGTTTATCAAGTCCTCGGCGGTATAACCACTGATAGTGTCAACTTGATTACTGATGTAAAGCATGGTCCAACTTTCATCTGGCAAACAACGAAACGTAATCCCGGGTATGTTATTGACCAACGATGTCATTTCATCGTGGCTAGCCTGCAGTTGTTGCTGCAACGCGGTTGACTCACGTCGCTGATAGATATCGGTCCAAATCAGATCCTCCACCATACCCGCAAGGTTCTTTAGTTGTGCCACGTCCTGTTCACTAAACTGTCTTGGTTGATCATCGATCAGGCATAGCGTGCCCAGCCGGTAACCCTCGCTATTGTGAATCGGCATGCCTGCATAAAACCGAATATCCGGCGCCCCACAGACGAGCGGATTATCAAAAAAACGCATGTCGTCTAGCGCGTTTTCAACAATTAATGCTTCACTACCTAGAATGGCATGCCCACAGAAAGAGACATCTCTTGGGGTTTCCGAGGCATCTAATCCCTGGCGAGATTTAAAGTATTGCCGTTCCCTATCGACCAGTGACACCAGCGCGATAGGCACAGAAAATAGGTCAATACACAAGCGAGTAATGCGATCAAAGCGTGAGTCGGCGCCACTGTTAAGCAGATCCGTTTCATCTAATGCCTGTTGACGCTGAGCTTCGTTATGAGGGTCAGGTGGCGTTCGCATGCAAAGGCTCCGGATAATTCACGATTAAGGGGTGTTCACTGCTTGTACAACACAATTCCGTCCGTCATGCTTGGCGCGATATAAGGCTTTATCAGCTAGCGCCAATAAAGACTCACCCGTTTCGGTCGCAAAGCGCTGATTATCGGCAATACCGGCGGAAAGCGTACAAGAGAACGTGGCGTCACTCGCCTTGAACGTGATCGCGCCGAAATCTTCTCGTAACTGATTGACCAAATGCTCGGCTTGGTCGGCATCACAATCTGGCAATACCAGCGCAAACTCTTCTCCGCCGTATCGGCCAAGCTTATCGGTATTTCTAAAATGCTGACGTAAAAGCGTACCGATGGCCGCAATCACCTGATCGCCAATCGCGTGACCATGAGTGTCATTCACGACTTTAAAATGATCAATATCTAACATAACCACGCTAAAAGTCTGAGGACGACGCTGTGCGAGCTGCCATTGCTTTTGCAACGCGTCTTTGATGCTAGCGTGTTTCAATAAGCCGGTCAGCCCGTCTTGATGTTGCGTGCGGTTAAACGCTCGAAATCGCTGTATTCTACTTTGACACAGGCGCACCAAAAGATCCGTATCCACCGGTACTTCAAGAATGGCATCGCCGTCTAGCAGCAATGATTGGCGACGCAAATCTGCGTTAGGGTCGCGAGAGAGGAAAATAATCGGCAAATGTGACCAATGCTCTGTCTGCGCGAGCAAGGCCACTAATTCAGCGCCCGTCACCTGCGGTAACCAGACACTGACAAGGATGATTTCAGGATTAAACTCGCTGATATACTCAAACAGTCGTTCTGGCTTATCCAGTGTCGCGACTTTCATGTCTGCATCTTCTAAAACAGATTGGCATTGAGAGACGAGGGCTGGGTCTTGATCAATCATCATAACCCGACCAGGTTCCGCGTCTATGTGACCAAGCATATGCGCAAACTTTGAGGCAAGTTTGGCCATGTCCAACGGTTTGGAATAATAACCTGCGCCTCCCGCGCGCAATGCCATCAGCCTGGCGTTATAACTTTCTTCAGCACCAATGAAAAAGACGGGACATTGGAAGTGCTGTAACTTGGTCTTCCATAAAGTTGCTAAATCAGTATCAGACACGTCGTCCTGAATAGCATGATGGTCAATAAGCAGTAAGTAAGGTGCGTGTTTAGTCAATTGTTTTAGTTGGCTCGCATCCTTTATCCAGTACACCTGAAAACCAAAACGAGCAAACTGGGATTGGGCGTATTTAGCCAAAATATTATCGCGCTCGACCAAGCCGATAATAGGCGCCTCTTCCATAACCGGTTGCTGGATTGTTGTGGTGCTTTGCGTCGCTGACACGCTATCTTTATGGTGCGCCGACTCAAGCGCTTCCATCCAATCAGTTGGCAGGCTGGTGGGCTGTTCTGCTTGAGATAAGCGCTTGGCAACCTGTTGCTCAAACTGACGGGCCGCTTCGCCGAGACTAGCAAAACCAAATGTCCCCGCCGCGCCCGCAATGGTGTGCAACCCAGAGTGCAACGCCTTTAACGTTTCCTGGTCATCATGGCCTGATAACAACTTATCATTGATGGCATGAAGCCGTTTAAACTCCGAGGTCAGCCGTTTAGCGTACGCTTCCTTGAGCCTTTCAAGACGCTTTTCGGTGTCATTAGTCTTTTTGTTATCGTCCATTGAATTCGTCCCAAAACGCACGCACATCATCAGCTAATGTCATAGGATCGAAAGGTTTAGAAATAACATGACTCGCCCCTAACGCTTTATAGCGCGCCACTTCTTCTGGATGAACTTTCGCCGTCATAAAAAGAATGAGCACCGAGTCATCAACGAGTCCTCGTTCCCGCATCGCGGTGAGTGTTTCTGGGCCATCCATATTTGGCATCATGACATCGAGCAGTATGATTTGCGGCTTAAATCCGTCCACTTCCTGCAAGGCCCGCTCTCCCGATTCACAGGTTTTAAGAGTGAGCCCCCCCACATCCTCAAGTGCTAAGGTAGCAATTTCACGGATATCAGGGTCATCCTCGACATATAAAACTTTATCTAAAACAGACATATCCATTCCTTGCTCATTCGCTCAACGGTGTACAATAAATACGGCTACTCGCTCACTATTGCCAGCTAGCTAAGGCTTTCTCTTTGAATTCTAGTAGGTTGCAACAAAAAGTGTAGTGCATACCGTCAGCTTCTGATGGGACAGACGGATAATTTTTGCGCTCCAAACATGGTGCCCAGCCCAAAGAACAACGCAACCAACAACAGCAGCCAATAAAGGGCGGTGATAACCACTATTCGTAATGGCTCCAGAGCCTGAGCACTTTCACCACTTGTTCATCCTCGAGTACTTGATAGACCAAGCGATGCTGAATATTAATACGGCGTGAATAGGCACCGGTGAGATCACCGACAAGCTTTTCAAACGGAGGAGGTTTACGGTAGGGGTCGTCTTCAATCAGTACTAACAGTTCTTGCGTTTTTGGTTTGAGACCACTGGAGGCCAGCTTTTTTGCGTCTTTCTGGGCTTGTTTGGTGTAAACCAACTTCCATGTCACCAGCCCAACGCCTCATCGCATTCATCCGTCGGCGTGGCGATGCCTTCGCGAATTGACTCACGCATCCCTGGTACAGAAAGCAAATAGAGTGTTTCCTGAATCGCTGACCAATCTTCTTCTGAAATCAGCACCGCTTTGTTACGCTTCCCCGCAATAACAATGGGCTGATGCGATTCGGCGGTTTCATCAATGAGCCGATACAATTTGCTACGCGCTTCAGTGGCAGTGATCCCCGTCATAGCGCCTCTCCAGTGATTAACTTTTAAACAATTGTACGACATAGAGTACGTACGTCAAGACGAACGTTTTGTTAACATCCGCTCACTCAAGCCGCCTCGTTAGCCATCATCTTTGCAAACGCGGTTTCCAACACCGCTTTGGGCGGTTGCAATAAAAACACCTCATGAACCAACTGGGTTAATGCCTCGACGCTATCGATGCTTTTATCGGTGACAAGTTGCCCTGCCGCATCCCAGACCAAAAACTGCTGGTTACGAATCAAATAGCGGTGTGAAGCGGTGATCAACGACACCACAAGGTTATTGACGAAAACCGCATCTGTGTGTTGATGAGAATAGAAATGCGCCACTTCAAAGTCGGCTTCTACTACGTCATAAAGCTCAACCTCGTACAGTGTTAGTGGCGGTTGCTCGGGCTCGTGTAATACCACCGTCACCACATCGCCATTGCGCGTGATTTGATAGGTATCGTGCCCAATAGTGCAGGAGCGCTGGTTGATATTGAGTAACCCGCGCGGGGTTTTATTGCCAAAACCAACGTCCACTAGATGGGTCTCGCCATCGAGCTCAAGCACATTCATACGGTGAGTGCGCGGATTGGTGGGCTTACCATTGAGCATCACCCGCGCCAGCACACTACGCACCTTAAACCCCAAATGTTTCAGGGCAAGGTAGGCAATTTTATTGTGCTCAAAGCAATAGCCGCCTTGTTGGTTCACCACCAGCCGTTCAAACAAAGCATCGGCCTGTAAAGAAAGCGGCTGCCCCGCCAAGGCATTGAGGCTAGAGAATGCATACCGCGTCAAGTGCTTTTCAATAAGTTCAGTGACCAGTGCCACGCCCTTCGCCTCACTCAACGCGAGGCGATGTAAATACTGTTCAATCATGGGTGCTGATGTCATCGTCGACTCCTTATGTGAATGGCACCAGATTAACCCCTCAAGTAGGGTTGAGGTAAAGCGTTAATCGGATGATAAGAGCGACTTTTCCATACGTAGCAATACCCACGATTCACCGCGAAATGAACGCATACCGCTTTCTCGAGAAGTGACCAAAAACCCCAATGACTCATAGCACCGTTTAGCCGCGGTGTTGTGCTCAAACACCGCGAGCGATAACGCGTCAGCACGATATTCTGACGTGGCCAATTGGATAAGCTGGCAGAGCATTTGATTGGCGATGCCTTGACCGCGAAACGGCTTAGCGATAAAAACACGACAAATACGAAAGTGATCCTCACTGGTTTTGACCAACTCTGCATATCCCACGCTCTCCCCCGAGACAGAAAACATAAAAGGCCACACGTCGGGTTGCGCACAATGCTGGCTGATCTGGTAAGCGTTTAACGGGAAGTCAAAAGTTGGACCGCCCCATTGGTAGTTTAATTCGTCTGAGTCGATCCAGTTTATCAATCGCTCATAGTCCGATTGAGTGAAGGCTCTGAGTGTCATTTATTGAGGTTCCGATACTCATGATTACGTCAGTAATTGCGCGACAATTTTCTTTATCAAAGGGCTGAGTCCCGCGCACCTAGCAATAACACGTTACTCTAGCGCCTTGTGTGTCACGACTCACGCAGGATTGCGGCTAAAGGCGGAGCGCAGCAACCCTAATCCTGCCAGCGCGAAGATCCCAGACACGACGCGCTCAACCCAATGCGCCACTTTTTGGTAGACGTTCATCACGCCGTTAATTGAAAACAACAGGGAATACATCCCATTCACCAAAAAGCCGACCAGCATACAAGTCAGCACCGCCGCGACAAGAAACAGCCCATCGCTGCTTGAGCCCATCCCAACCGACAAAGCCGCCATCCATGCCACCACGGTTTTAGGGTTAGAGGAATTTAAAACCACGCCACGAACAAACCATTTTCGGTATCCCACTTCTTGGCTATCGTTTGTAGAGACCGTCGCGGCGGCGTTAAAGGATGATTTAAAAGAAAGGTAAGCCAGCCATAGAAGATAAACGCCACCCACGATTTTTAGCAGCATGAGTAAATACACCGACCCTTGCAGCACCACACCCAAGCCACTGGCGGCGACAATGCCCCAAAACAGCAGCCCAATGGACAACCCTGCGCCGTAAACAAGGCTAACTTTTCGCCCCTTACTCATGGCGATGGTTGCATTGGAGATGTTCGCCGGCCCCGGGGAGACCGCAACAACAAAAAATGCGAACCCTATTGAAACGAGTGATAAAGCGTCAGTCATCCTTGCTCCTTATTATCGATGTTGTGTTTAAAGTGGTTTTTCTTGTTTTAGATTTTAGAGAAGCTGCCGTACTCATCTTCCTGAGCCTTCGACGGCTAGCTGCTAATACACCACGAGTGGCAGGTGCTACTTATTACCGATCCCAAGATTGCGTTTTTCCATATACGCCGACAAGGCGATATCATTTGGATGCGTGCTGTCACTGAGTGCGGCGAACACGCCTGTTTGATCGTCCGATTTTCGATGTTGGCCCAGCTTTTCCTTTGCATGAATGTCGTCAACAACAATTTTAAAGCCCACGACTGACTGGCGCAGTTTCGCTTGATAATCGCTTGGCATCGTTTCCGGTGCATCAAGCAGACCAGGCTCATACTTCGCCACAAGCTGCTTCATTGCCCATTCGTTTTCTTCGTCAGTCAAAAGCTTTAAGACACCGTAACAATGCACAGCCGCATAATTCCATGTGGGCACAGCGGGCTTTGTCTCATACCACGATGGTGATATATACGAATGCGGCCCATTGAAGATAACCATAACACGCTGATTCTCTGATACTTTCCAATGTGCATTCGCTTTTCCAAAATGCCCATAAAGACAGCCTAAAGCCCCTTCCTCTGCTTCATAGATTAAGGGCAAGTGTGTTGCATTCAAATCATTAGAAACGAGAACGCCAAAGCCATAATCGGAAATGAACGCCTTAATGGCGCCCTCGCCAGTCATTTCCATATTCTTGGGTATGTGCATATGCTCCTTCTTGTGTAAGCCTGCTTTTCCGCGAGTGCGAACATGTTTTAAACTTTTTAACTCGTTCCCACGCTCCTGCGTGGGAATGTATATGGATTTTGAATCATAGTCAGGGTTCGCCACAAGATCACCGAACTGCACTTGATCTCTGTTCTAACACTAGCGAACAGTGTCAATACCTTTAGCGAACAAGCCAGTTCAATGCCCTAGGCAGCATTATGTTACACTGCTTATGGTGCTGTTTGTGTTTGAATGATATCAAGAGCTAGATATGCATTCCCACGCAGGAGCGTGGGAACCAGAACAAGCTGACGTAATAAGATCGTCGATGCGTTTCCAGTAAAACGGATCAAGTCCAAGCGTGAGCCCAGCTCTCTTGTTAGGCACCATTGCGATTGTAAATTTCCTTCAGTTTTTCCACTGACATAGCAGGTTTATCTGTATGAATCATTGCATGGCAATTAGGACAAAGAGGAACTAGGTCTGTTTCTGGATTAATAATACGCTCACCGTCGCTATGAGCCAAATCTACTCGGTGATGTACATGAATATAGTCACGCCCTATATCTCCGTATAGATTTTGAAAGTTCATTCCACATACTTGGCAGTTGCAACCAAAGTGGCGTATGCACTTTTCACGTGCCGATCGATCTCGCTCAATTGCAGTCGATAATACCGAATACCTTTTACCTTCAAAGTGTACAATATCATTCGATTTCTTCGTACCCTTACACTTCGCTAATGTCCACCTGACATTCTCACCTTTTGCCACGTTGGATTCAGATGCTTCCCATAGCGCTTCAGGGTCAATGTCAGTTAACGCAGCTTGCCGTTGATGGGAATAGCCAAGAATTGAATTATCCGAATCAAAAATGTATGGCCCTGTTATTTCAAAGACACATTGTCTTTTACCACTTGCTGTAACTATAATTTGATCACCAATCTCAACTTCTGCATACAGGTTCCACAAACTTGGCCCTGCCATATTGGAATTGTTTACATCAGGCTGTATAGTTTCTAGCTTATTGGTTATTTCAGTATAATTACTTGGATCCAATTCTGAAAGATCCCCGACACTTGACCAACCAATAGCAATTCGCCCAATTTCTATCATTCTTGCGAGTGCTTTTTGTGACTCTTCATGATGAGCAACTAATCGCCATACTTGCATTTTTTCTCCTTATGTCTAACGCTGAGCGAAGCGGCGGCTGAAAGCCGTCCTCCTTACGCGTCTTGTTGGGTTTGAGACTTAGAACGGGATATCCGAGAGCTCGAGATTGAAATCAAATTCATGGTCATAGTTCCCGTCAGTTGTCTCTAGTCTGATGATGCCTCGACCACCTATATTGGTGCTGTCAGGTATTTCGTCACCGTTCCATGCCCTTGCGATGACCCTCTTCGCCTGAAGTCGAATCTGGGACCATCCACCCGCACCGAGCTTTGAAGCCGGCGGTGTAATCAAATATCGTCGTTTAAAAGGCTTTATATCGGCGTCTGAAAATGGACAGTCTTTCCCTTCTTGAGTAATACGCCAATCATTGCCAGCGTAAAGGTATGTCGCTGAAATTTCGGGAGAATACTTGTTTGTTTTATTATGGAGATCGATAGTGAAATTGATGATAGCTTCTGATAAATGCTCGGTATTGGATAGGTAGCCCGTTGGCGGTTTAACGTCGACTTGGATCTTGCTACTAGTACGTGCTTCTGATTCAGCTTTTGCCCACTCAATATTTTTTTCTAGTTCGGATTTCAGGTAAGAAATTGAATCACCGTAAACGACATGGCGACGGTGTTTCAGATCAAAGGGAATATCGTCAGCATTTTTGGTCAGTAGGATGCAAATCTTATCTCTTGCATGGGCGTACCCTAATTCGTAAAAAACGTTGGGGTTCCTGTCTGATAAGTCAGCAATTACGAAATCCGCTACATCAATTTGTCTGTAGATGCGGTCCAGCATCCCTTCATTGAATAACTGCTCATCTAAGCGCTGTGCTAAGACATCGCAATTTTCGGAAGCCTCTTTAATTCCAAGCTTGTAGACATCTTCGAATTCACTGCTGAAGGGCATTAGTACAAAGGCAAAAGGTTTAGTTTTCTGGTGACTCAAAACATCCTCCTAGTCAAACCCAACGCTAGCAACAGCAGCAAACTAAGAGCCTAAGCGATTAATTTGTCTGATGATTGCTCTTGTTATGCGTAATTTCACGAACCGCATCAATTAAACCGTACACAAGCAATGAATCTTGGACACGAGCTGCTGGATGAGCGTACATCACAACAGGTTTATTTTGCTGATTTATAAACCACTTTATGCCTCTAGAAGTTTCATATACTTGTTCATCATTTAAATCCAAAGCAAACCTTAAATCCCATCCAGTACCACAACAGACTGTCAAATCAGGATTATAAATTTCATACTGTTCTTTAATGAACGCCTTATCTTGAGAGACAACGGTATCAAAATCAGCTCTTACTGTTGTATGAGTACCAGGCGATTTCTTAAGATTCATTGCACATATGGACCGTAAAGTATCAATTCTTTGTTTTTCAGAAATTGATTCAAGCTTAGCCCATGGAATATCACCATTAGCATGATTAATGGTATTAACCCAACGGGTAACATTATTCCATGTTTGAGGACGGGAGCCAGTCCGAATGAATTCTCTTAAATCCCAACCACCACCATGTTCATCGTTCACCTCTTTAAGAACAAAGCAAAGTTTAATTTTAGAATTTAAATAATCTTGTTCAGAAACAACTCCATCAGTCACAAAACCGACTCGGCTACTTTCCCACTTATGAAATAATACCGACTCTCTTTCTTTTACGCTCATAAGTCCTCATTTCGCATAACGCCAAATTAAGGTGTGAACAACGCTAACCACCCAGGGCGAGCGCATAAGTGTTCATTTTTCAACCATCGCCGGTATGCCTGCGG
>NZ_JABWMG010000020.1:0-61755 GCF_013366455.1 Salinivibrio sp. EAGSL
TTTGCAACACTAAATGACAGTGGTTTTCTAACACCACCCAAGCGTATACCTTTAGGCCATCCTTGTTTAAAAAACGCAACGAGTCGAGCAAGATATTGACGGTGTCCGGGCGCGTGAATACCGGGATCCAGTGCAGCACGGTCAAGGTGACGAAGTGCGGTAAGTGAGGCTCGGTGATTTTATAGCGGCTTCTCCCCATGATTCACACTCCATATGCATTACCACGCCGGAGCGTGGGAACGAGGTACGACTTCTACCCGTTATTCACACTCCGTATACACTCCCACACCGGAGCGTGGGAACGCGCGAACAGCGCTCAAACCCAAACATAGGGCGCTTTATTCAGAATGCGCTCTCGATTAGCTTACAACTTCCTGCCATTTCGAGTAACTCGTAACAACATCATGTTTCGCGTTCTCACTCGTAATCTCTGCATTAATTTTTTCAGAGAATTTAACTCGTTCCCACGCTCCCGCGTGGGAATGCATACCTCGCTACCACTCACGACAAACCGCCAGCAACCCCGACGTACCCATGTAATCTCTGGCACTCTAATAACGCCAGTGTGCCGCGTCGTCGACATAGCCTCTTCTCTCGTTCCCACGCTCCTGCGTGGGAATGCATACCTTGCTACCACTCACGACAAACCGCCAGCAGCCCCGTCGTACCCATGTAAGCAGCTAAAGGTAGCCTTTCAGTGACGGGCATAAAGCAGCTTAAAGTGATCTAACCATAGACATAGAAGCCGACAAAACTCGCTACCTGAATACTCTGCTCTCCCTGCGTGGGAGGGCGGTTACGTGATTCTGTGATGAATCGTTGACATAGAACTATGAACACCCTCGTCATTCTGACCTCCTTTTCTCTAACCTCGAAAAGTTATCAACACAACTCACAACAGACCAATGTTGATATAAACCTGTTTTTTTTCAGTCAGCTTTTCGGAGTCGGGAAATAACCTCAAAGTGGCTTTAAGATAACCGACCGCTCCAGAGTAATCGCGCATTTGCTCACAAACCTGAATCAATTGAGTAAGCACGTGAAGCTTTCTTGGCGTGGCTTGGTTAACCTTTTCTAACAATGCTCGCGCTTCTGGATACTTGGCTTCAAGACCAAGAATGGAAGACTCTAAATACATGGTCGCGGAGTTTTCGTCTCCGACTTGCTTTCTCTGAAGCAACCAAAATTGAGCTTGATTAATATTTCTTAACTGCAGATTCGCCTTAACAATCAGCTCATACAACTCAGCAGATTGAGTGAGCTTTCCTTCAAGTAAACATGACCTATTGTTCTCGACCACTTTTTCAAAGTCGAAAAGCCTATTGTCCCGGTACAACGCAATCAACTGCTGGTGGAGAGCTTGAAGATCCTTACTACGGCTGTACTCTTGAGACGCTAACTGAGCGGCTTTCTTGTATGACTGCTCAGACATCGCCTCAAGAACCGCACTCGACCAATCTTGATCTGGTTTTGCCTGAAAAACAGGAGCGGTAGCTCCAATCTTCAACTGTTTCTGGGTAGCAGCATCGAATGCAGACATCAAAGCCGAGATAGTTGAAAAGCGCTCCTCCGGTCGTTTTTGCATACACGTGAGTACGACTTGCTCCAAATCCGCATGGATAGAACTATTAATCTCGGTAGGACGCTTGAAAGGTGCATGGCGCTGGACCTGGGCAGGGGTATCATGCGGCAACTTACCTGTCAGCAGCTGATATAGCAAAACACCTAAACTATATACATCTCCGAGCAATAGCTCTTCTAAACTTCCTTTACGGCTATCCACGTTGGAAAACTCAGGCGCGGAATACAACACTGTTCCACCGTTTTCCCGAGTGCGAACGTAAATCTCTTCCGGTAACGCAGAACTACCAAAATCGGTCAGTTTAACCAGATCACGTTCACCAACAAGGATGTTATGCGGTTTTATATCTCCATGTGAGATAGGGACTGGCAATTCAGACAAATACTGAACAGCACAAAGCACTTGTCGATAAATTCTGAACAACCTTTCATAGGTTTGGCCAAAATTGCGCTGTCTATCATCCAGTTTTTGCGCCAACGTCTGACTAGGGAAATACTCCATTTCAATATAGAACCATTCGTTATCGATTCGGCCCATATCAAAAATTTGTACAATGTTTTCGTGAGGCTCTACCTGCAATAACTCTTTACCTTCAGCAAGCTGACGGTCTTCCCTCGTTATATCTTTAGGTATTTTCACAGCAACAATTTGGCCATCATTTAAGCGCTCAGAACGCCATACCCAACCATGACTGCCATCACCAAGACATTCAAGCAATAGATATTTATCACCTAATCGCTTGTTTGTGCCGGGTAAAAAGTGTGCTGATTTTACATTCATATCAACACCTCATAGTGAATTCTATCCAAAGCGATAGTGTTTAGATTTTTAACAAACAGAAAACGGCTAAATACGACTTCAACATCGTTCGATGCCCTTACTTGGCTACCCGTGGATGAAGTAAACCCTGAGCGGCAGATCTCTTTAAGTTTTTGCGTATCAGGGGCATTCACTAGCCCCTGACTCCAAGCACTCAGCACCAAACTTTTCGGTGAATGGTCCCAACGTTGCGCTGCTTCCATTAAGTTCTTCAATTTCTCTTCAAGTTTTTGCTGGCCTCGGGAAGTGCCATCAAAGCGTTCAAACTCAATTAAACACATTGGTGTTGATGCGCTTTTATCAAACCAGCCGGAATCTGAACGAATATCGGCTCCAGAAGTGCCCGGCGCTGGGCACTCCACTACTGCCATATAAGATTGCTCATGACCATAAGTATTCCAAATACTGCAGCCCAAACTATGGACCAGTACATCTTGGTCCAATAACTCTCCGCTAGTCATAAGAGGAAACGCTTCACTTACCCAAGCAAGCGCTGGCATGGGCAGATTAGCCATTAAATGAACCCCAAACTCGCAATACTTCTGGAGATTCACCGCCATGAATAAGTGCCTTGCTACCGACCTTAACAAGTAGAGGGGCCGGAATAGACCGACCACAAACTAAAGCTTCACCGGTTGATAAAGTCGGTAGCTCATCCAAGTCGGCCTTGCTGACCATATCAGAAGCTTTGGCAATAAAACGCTGATCGTCTGGGTTTTTCAAACGCATGGTAATCAACGTATTGCACTGAGAGGTCACATCTGAGTCCAGTTTGGATGGGCGCTGACTCACAATGCCAAAACCGACACCAAATTTACGGCCTTCACCGGCAATTTTCTTAATGATCCGGTGACTTACTGCGTTACCACCAGCCGGCGCAAAGTTATGGCCTTCCTCGTACACAATAAAGCAAGGACGAAGTGGGTCTGTTTTGCTTGAAGACGCTTTTAGAATCTCACTGGAGAGCAGAGCACAAACGACTTGCTTCGCGGTATCACTCAAGCCTTGTAAATCGACAACGACCAACCGGCCTTGTTGATTACTTGGACGACCGACCATTTTATAAATGTCAGTTGGCTCGGCCATCGTTGCACTGTAAAAGCTTTGAGCTTCATTGAGCACGCGAGAGAGCTTCATTGATGCTACAGCAGCACTTCGACCTGACAAGGCTTTAGCTTCCGCTTCAGAGAGATCATCCCACTCTTTTAGCTCTTCAATGCCATCACCTAAAAAGTATCGTAGGCGGTTAATATCACGTGGTTCGGTTTTATCCACCGAGCGCCAATAGCGAATAGCCACATCCAACACACGCTGTTGCGGCTCGGTTAGCCCAGGTAAAATCTCGGCAATATCATCCATTTCAAAATGGTCGAATTGAAGCGCCAGTGGTGTGTTTTTGCTTGCATACTTGTGTTTAAAAGATTCATGCTGTGGTGAGAAAACTTTAATGCCCGCACCTGCAGCTTGTAACTTTTCAAAAGTATGTTTAATCAGAGGCAATGCTTCTTGATCGCGCTTATCGTCTGTTGCATCCAAAAGGCTAGAGAATTGCAGATTACCGCCAGCCAGAGCTTTGCCGTATTCTCCGTGAGGGTCGAACACCACGACAGTACCATTGTTAACGGCAACCAAGCGCTCAATAATACGGCCAACTGTGTAAGACTTACCTGAGCCCGTCATCGCTAGCACAGCCATATGCTCTGTCACTAGCTTGTTTACATCAATAAAGACCGGAACCGTATTTTCACCTTTGTCGTAACCAACCAGATTACCCATGTGCAAACTGGAGTGCTCGTTGAACTCGTAAAAGTCACTCAAAAACTGAAAATCAACGGTTTCAACTGCAGTACCGGGATTAAGCGGGCGACGCGGGATCTTGATCTGACGAGATACAGGATCGCGGTATCCCACCAGCTCTACCTGCGCAAACATGTTCTCACCAGTCACATTCGCGCCTGGCAACAACTCAAGCTCAGTCACGCCATCACCAAAGCCTGCGTTGTAAAGCATATTGGTTCGGCTGATCTTCGTTACACGACCTAATACGGCCACTTGCCCCTCGTCTTTACGCTCTTGGTGCATAATCCGCACAAATTCACCACGACGCACTGAAAACGAATCTTGCACCACCATAGTTAACTGGCTGGCATCGCCGGTATTACCGACTAATTTACCCAAAACTTTATAAGCCATTGTTCAATCCCTCATCCAAGCCAGCCAACCAGCCGGATTCAATATCATTATTCTTAAGTGCACCGTGCAAACCTTGACGGTAAAACTTGGCAAACTTCGGCAAAATGCCGAGCTGCTGATAGCCTAGTAATTGCGGCAAAGGCATGGCATTGCCTTTGTTCTGCATATCAAGCACCATCAATCGAGATGCCACTAAATCAAGATCTGCGCTCTGCCAATCAGGTTCATCACCAGCTAGCTGCACCATTTTGATTTGGCCACCACGTGCGCTGCGAAAATGAAAGCCAATTAGGCCTTGCTTCGCTTCGACACTTGGTTCTATGCGGTTCTCTTGTTCAGATAAACGAAACGCAATGGTCCGCGAGTAGTTACCTAAAATGCCATTAATAAAACGTAAATCCCCAACACCCACCAAACTTTCGTCCAGTCCAGCCAGATTTTGCATTAACTCACTAGAAAAACCGTCCGAATCTAAAATCTGCTTTCGCCCCTGCTCAGTGCGTAAATCTTGTTTGGCAATACTCACAATTGCACTAAAACGCTCGGCCAAAATGCTTGCTAGCACCACACCCGTCTTATTCCATGGGAACAGCTTTGCACGGTGGTTTTGCCAAAAGGATTCTATTGCTCGCTTGGTTTTGTCATATTCCTGCTTATGGCGAACATTCCGCTCCAGTGGCGCCATATCGCGCGCTAAAAACAAAGGAGTATCAAGTAAAATTAAATCACAGCGCTCTTTGCTCAACAGTTGTTTTTCAACCAACTGATACGCCTGGCGAATTTCAATCAGGTCAAGCCGCTTTCGTTGCGCTTCGAAATCAATATCATCCAGTTCAGATACTGAATCACTACCAGAAGTACTGACCTTGTTTTCTTCTATCAATAAATCTGTTCGTACAGCTGCGCTGGCATAAATAAATCCCCCCAGAGCTTTATCTAGGCACGATTTAGTGGCGATACCCGCCACGCTTAAATTCACTACAGTGGGCTTAGGAACAGCCTTAACTAAACCAGCATCACGAAACAGTGGTGCTACCTGCTCAATATCGCGAATTTGCTTAAGTAAACGCCCCGCACTGCCTGGTAAGCGAAGCTGGCTGTCTATGGCGAGTGATTGCGCTAAATTCATTGTTTTATTTTCATTCATTCTCATAGCGCTCCCGTATCTAACTGCTCGCTGAGTAGCGGTGCATAAGCCCAATATTGCGAAGCTTGTAAGCTGGCTTTGCCCGATTCAGTTAACCCCGCTTCATTGATAAAACCATGCAGCTGCAATGTTTCGCTCCGCTTAATGACATCAAGACTATTTACATCGAACATCAACTTAACTGTGTCATTGTCAACAAGTTCCGCCAAGCTCTTACCGTGTCCGGCGTCAAGCAGCAACAGCACAACCAAATCGTATTTGTCGGGCAAATACGCCGCCAGTTCTGCTTTTTCCTCAGCAACAGGTGTTGTGACGCCTGCATGATCAACGAACCAGTTTAACCAGTCTACTAAAGCCTCAGTATGATCAAGCAGATTTAACGACCACAAAGGCAAAGTCGTGACTGCAAACAAACCACTATTGCTGTGTTTTCGGACATAGCGAGTATGTACCACATCACCCGCCATATGCTGCCTCTGATCTGCACTACCAGCAAAACCAACAACGGCTTGGTTGGTTTCACTTGCCAGGACTGCCGTTAATCCTGAGTCTTCAGAGATCAAGCTAGCGGCTGCAAATGTCCAATCCAGTGTTGGTTGCAGTTCGGCAAACTCAACATGCTGTTCAGGCTGCGGGTTAATAACTAAAGCCGAACAACCCGTTTGCATCGCCCATTGGAACAAGCCAATTAAAGCTTGTTTCTCGTTCAACTCTTCAGCTTGCACCAACAACAAACCGCTGGCTGGTGGCGAGCTAAGCCACTCCGTATCGAGTGGTATTGCTCCTGCAACCGTTTGTAAAAAGCGCCCTTTACGATTGTTAGCCAATGCCGACGACAAATAAAAGCTCATCGCATGACCTCTACAATACTGAAGCAAAGGTTAAGCGCATTTTGACGATGCCTTTATTGACTAAACCTTGTTGCTGCTCAGGTGTTAATATCGGCTCTTGGTTTTGGCTTAACGCATCATAAACCGGCTTCCATTCTGCCAGCGTTAGCCCAGTGCCTTGTAAAATCGCTTCACCTTGGTTTTGCCAATCTGACAGAGTCTTATCACATACCATCACAAGCTCACTGACTCCTAATTTGGCGACGTCGTTTAGTGTTAACTCAGCAGGTAGCGGTTGCTGCTGGGAAGCTAATAGCGGCTTTAATACTGGCAACCAGCTATTTACCTGCTCGATGGCGGAACGTTTAACATTGTTTAAACGTTCCTCTATTTTTAATAACTGCCCTTGAATAGGCGCAATCTGTCCACGCGCCGATTTCATCAGCTCTTCCGGTAAATCACGTAATCCCGCGAACTGACCATTACGCAAACTGGCTTGCATGCTTTGACGTTTACTTTCAGCATCAACCGGCAAATCAGCAATTGCGTCTTCAATCAATTGCAACTTCATTACCAGTTTGGGAAGTTCAGCAATATCATCAGCATATTCATACGCAGCAGTTGCACTACTGAGCAGTTGCTGTAGTTTTTGAGCACGTTGGCTTTGCTCATCTAAGTTATTGATCAGCTTCTCAAAGCGCTCTTTACAATTTCGGTAGCTGGATAAAATACTGCCTTGGATTTCAGCCATCGGTAACTGCTGTTCTGTGTGCAGATTTAACCCGACTTCGGTAGCAAGGGCAGAAAGCTTGTCTTGCGCTTTACCCAAATCGAGTTTGCGTAGGTAGTGCAATAAGGTATCGCTGCCCGCCTGCTGCTCCTTTTTCCCCGTCACGCTGCTAGCATCCTCTTTTAAAGCACCATCTAAAATATGCCCAACCGTGCGCAATGTATTGGTATACAAACTTTTAGGGAAATGGCTGAGTGTTGCACAATCTGCGTCAACATCATTGATTAAGTCTGTGAGCCGATTACTGATGCGCTCAGCGCTTCGCTCAACAAACTCAGCAAATAAGCAAGCCTGTTCAACTCGCTGGTAGAGTGAGGTGCCTTTGTCTTCCAAATCCAGAATATGCGCATCTTTAAGCGTAGGTTGGCTACTGTTCAACGGCTTAACTTTGGCTACCAAGTCCAACACTTCAGCGCGCTTATTAACAAGCCCTGCTAAAATATGAGCCTCACCCACTTGGGTAATCTCTTCCAGCTGTTCCTCTTGTTGCTTAAGAGCACTAAAGAGTGTTTGTGCTTTTTCCAGCTGTTCTTTGGCTTCTACCGTGGCGTAACCCAGTTGGTTTTTACCTAGCGGCGCAAAGACTTCATTGATGCGGCCATAGCCATACACGCGGCTCATTACTTCTACTTTGGCTTTGTAACTGTCTTGGTCGTTACCACTGAACCAGTTTTGCGCCTCGGTAATTGCATTACCTAAACGGGAACGCGGGTAGCTTTCCCACGTTGCTTGTTTTTCATTTGGATTGGCTAAAGTGAGCAAATTCAGCTCGCCACACCACCACATCCAGTCGTTGAATACACCTTTGGCGGTAATATTGGTTTCAGCAACATAGGCAAAATAGAACTGCTGTTTAAAGCGTTCGAACTGCCATTTATGCTGTTTGTTTGGGTGAGCAATACGTGCTAAAAACAACGGAATTTGTGCTTGGCTGCGCTGTACATTATTTAGCTCTGTAAACAACCCAGCGTGCTCATCAGCGGTATAACCCTTCGCCATATAGCTCCCTGGCACTTTGAGTTTGTCCAGCAAACTGCTGAGCTCATCCACTGGCACACCATGCTGCTGTTGTAAATCCAGCACACCGTTAAGTTCTGGGCGTGCGATAGCTAGCTGATACCAACCTTTGAACAACAAGTCGCGATCATTCTGTGATAGCTTGCCGTCCACTTTTAGTGGCCATGCAATTAAGCCGCGCCTTTGCAAACGCTGGCGCCATTTATGGATTGCCTCGTTGGCAAAAGTACTCAGAGCATGCAGTTTGTTTTTAAACTTAGCCGTGAAGCTTTCGGGACACAAAGACACGCCATGTTGCTGGCAAACATCCACACTTAAACCAATACGCTCTAACTGGTCCGCCTCACTTGGGTTCACGTAGTGCAAAAGTATCGCATCGCGCAATTCGTTGTTTTCTTCTAGTCGGCTATATTGCTCCATTAAATGCGCAGAGGCCGTGAGTGCCAATACCGGCATACGTCCAGATTTACGGCAGAATTCGGTGGAAAAAGAATGAAGACTCTCCAACTCGTTTAGGTTGCTCACCCATGCAAACAAGGCTTTACCTTCTGGGTGCAACTTAAACCCTTCCAGCGTGAATAGGCCACCTTGGCGGCTTCTCGGCTCGGTTAGAATCGCCAGTGGCGCATCGTTTTGCCCGGCTTTGTTGTCCAACAGGCTCTCGTCAAAGCCCCAGTTGTTGTCCAGCAAACGCACAAAGCCAGTTACTCGAGTTAACGCTTTTATGATTGGCTTTTGGCTACTTTGTTTACCAAGCGTCGCCATAGCCTGTTCGTGACCATCGCCCATGCTTGGTTCTTTAAAGATCAGCGAGTTTTGTTGTGCACTTCGGTAGCGCAAATCCAAACGTAATAACATGGCCACGCTCGGGCCAATGTGGGTCGCTTCACTGGCATCTAGCTCGGCGGCTTCTCCGACCAACTTGTGCCATAAGGCATCGGCAGCGAATTCAATGGCAGGGTGATCGTACAATAAGCTCAATAAGTACTTAAATTCACCTTTAGACAGCGGCAATAACACTGCACCTTTATCACCACTGGCAGCCTGCTCTTTTATCGAGAACGTACGCAGGTTATCCAGCAAGGTATCTAAACTGAGCGCTTGGTCTACTGCAGGGTAATACCATTCATCGTTGTCGCGGCGAAATTTAGCTTGCTCGAGCGCTTGGCGACACTGCAAGCGGTCGATGCTCAGTTTCCGATAGTGCGCGGCTATTGGCTCTTGATCTTCATTCTTCAGTGCCAAAAGTTCCGTTGCTTGGCTTACATCGGCCAAACGCACAGGTAACTGGCCATAAAGCAAACTGCGGCACTGGCCTAATAAGCCTCTATCGCGAGTTTGAATCCCTTCAATCGCGCCTTTATCGAGTACATGCTTGGCCACACGGCCAGAGCCAGCCAACACCGCTTCAAATAATTCACCCACATCGTCAATGCTGCGGTCCGCTTGTTGATATTGGCTAAGTACTGCATCCACATTGGCCATAACCACGTTAAACCAACCGAAGTTAGCACCACTCATGGCATAAGCAGCTTCAACCAAACCCGCTGGGTAATCAAAACCCAGTTTGCCATCGTTTAGTAGGCTGGCGACATAGTCTGATACATCGGCAAATGCATTGTGCTCTAGTTCGACCAATTCAAAGCGGCGCGCCACTGATTGAATTTCTCGTAATTGTTGCCCCAAAAGTGGCGAACATAGCGCCACATAACGTAACCAAGGCAGTTTACGGCGTGGATCTTCTTCTTTAATGGCTTTACCAATTAAGCGAATGGCTTGGCCATCGAGGCGTTTGTCTTGTTCATCTTCTAAACCAAAGGTGGCGGCTTCGGCCACGGTTTCTAGCTCATCGAGTACGACTAACACATACTGCACACCAAAACGTTTGAGCACCTCGTAAGCCGCTTGCACTAATTCAACCACCAGGGTTTGGTCGGTGTAGAGAGCTTCTTCGCTGTGCTGTTTGTCCAGCTGCAGCGCCTCTGCCAATAGTGCAGCAGTAAAGCCAAACGGCATTAGGCGTTCGTAGGCTTGTTTAGCGATCTCACTTTGAATGGAGCCATCAAAGGATTGGGTCGCCAGTGGCAATAGCGCCTGGTACAAGCCAAAAGCAAACCAGTTATCGGAGTTTTGATAGTCTGATGCGACCTGCGAATAACGAATATACAAAGCCAAATACTTGTCTTGCGCTTCGCTATTAAACAACTGTTGATCGTGCAATTGGCCTTGCTCGTCACGTACAAACCACCCTTTCGAGCAGTCGTTAATTTGCGCCACCAGCTCATGGCCTAAACGAGATTTACCGCGCCCCCATTCCGCCTCTACGGCAAATACATGGGCAAAGCGATCATCGTCATGGTCAACCGTGTGTAAAAAGGTTTGAAAGCGCTTAAAAAAGCGGCTTTGACCAACCAATGGATCACGCGGCGGATAGTCCGACACACCCGTCGCCGCCCAGTGGTGTTGCTTGGCTAGCTTATCGACGACCACATCATCTAATTCAAAACTCATCACGAAAATCCTTTAACTGTTTATTCTGTTAGCCGAGCTGGCACTTTTTTGCTGGCATAGCTGGTTTGAGCCAGTTGCTTAATCGCCTGTTGTAAATGTTGGCTTTTATAGCCAAACAGCGGTGCTAGCGGCAGGCTGTAACAGGCATCGCTAAAATCTGGGTGAATCCGGTAATGGCCTGGTTCGCCTCGACCTGCTTCAGTGAACTGCCAAATTTTGTTTGCCAGTAACTCGGCAATTAATGGGCTAATTGCACGATTCAATCGCTGAAACTCTTCTGCGCTATTCGTTAGCGCGGGGTAAAGTGCGATATTTAGCTCGCCCAGCAACTGCATTAAAAACTCGGCCAAATTACCTAGGCTGACTTCATCACCATCAATGCCTTGCACCGTCACGTTCACTTGAGCTGGGGAAAAGGCATTTTGTCCGGCGGGCAGCGTCAGCAATAGACCGCCGCGCTGCTCGGCGGCCCATGCATCTTGCACAAAACTCACTAGGCTTAATAAAAACCACCAAGGCTGGTGGGCGAAGCGCTCAATAAGCTTCGCTCCATCATTGACAGGACGAGACACCAACAGCCAATCGTCATTGGGTTTAAGCGGCTGATTAAGGCAGTATTCGCTAAGCAAAGCGTCCGGCAGAACCAGCAAACGACCTCGACACCAGTTGTGGGCGAGCTGTTTTGCGCTACTATCGACCGGTTGGATAGGCGTTAAGGCTTCGGTTTGTTCACTCAAAGTGTGCAACTTAAAAAAGGCACGCAAAATACGGCATAACGCCGGTATAGCAGCGTTATCGTTTAGGCTGTGGCCGAGTAAGTCTCGCTCTAATTGCGCCAAGGGGCCTGCCACAATTTGTGGCGTAGCCCCGGTAGTAACACTTGTGTTTTCCAACTGCGCTAACACCCACTCACTGGCATTGCCCAATTGTTGAATGAGTTTAACCAACACCTGCGAGTCACTCATGGCTCCGGCTTCACGGCAGCGGGCAGCGGCTAAATTAAGCCAATGTGCGCGCACCTCTGGGTTTAACCCCAGAAGTGCTAATTGCCATTCACCTATTTGGCTGAGTTGGTTGTAAGCATCCAGCAAAGAGGCGCTTAGGCAATAGGCGTTGCTCTCTCCCTTTACATCACCATCTGTCTCGCCAGCTACAATTGGCTGCAACAGCTTTTCTAGCGTAGGAATGGCTGTCAATAACGCTGCGGCTTTATCGGTTGATAACCCGCCACAGGACAAAAGCTGACTAAGTAACTGGCAACCGCTTTGTGCTACTTCATGGGATAACAGGCTGCTGACTTGCAAATTGCCATCCATGTTGCTCGCCTCCATAGCTACTCCTCAGCCTCGGCTTGGGTAGCACTTTCCAGCAAGCGGTAAAGCTCATCGATATCGCTAAACAGCGGTGTCGCACCGTCAATACCGTAACCTTCACTGCTAAGTTTGCTTAAAATCGCTTGGTCTAAGCTGTTATCACCATCGTCCAAGGCTTGATGGGCTTGGTTCAGTTGCTGTTCTGTTAATTGACCTTCGATAAGGGTTTCGACTAGGTTTTTGGCAGCCTCGGTAAGTTTTCTTGCATAAACATAAGCAAATTGCGCATCCAGTAGCTTTTGGCCCCAGCTATCGACAAATTCTTGTTCAAATTCAGGAACAATAATGTTTAGTGGTACATCATCATCAATCGCAGGGTATGCACTTCCTGAATTCCAACGCATCAACTGAGTGGTCGCGTCATCAGTTCTTAACCACGAGTGATAAAAAGCAGCTTGTGCTAAAGACGAAAAGCGAAGCACGCTAAAGCCCGAAGTCGCAACCATTTCTGAGTCAGTTACGCTATCAACAATGAACCCAACATTCTTGCGATTTGGCCTTACGGTGGAAACCAGCACATCACCTTGCTGGACCTTTGTTTTAGCTCGTGAGGGTGCTCCAACTGTTTGCGTTTTTGTTGACGAAACTTGCCCCGTTGTAATGTCTAAACCGCCAATCTCATAATACTCGAACGTTTCAGCCTTCTTTTTATTCCATGAATCTTTGATTTGTTTTGCAACCAATCCAAGACGATTACAGCCTTTAGCCTTCATTTTACGTTCTAAAGCGATGTAATCTGGATGATAAAAAAGACTATCCAAGCGTTCTGGGACTATGTCCTTCGCTCTATAGCTTTTAGCCTCATATCGTTGGATTTCACGAATATATGCTGGAAGTAACTCTGCTGCTTGTTGCTGTACAGACTTCGCCCAAGCGCGAAGTTGCTCTGCTTTGCGAACTTTATCTCCGATATATTTCTGAGATTGTTGGTCAAATACAGGCACCGGAAGCCGTTTAACATGCTCGACAGATAAATTTAGCTGCCCCGTACTCCCATATACTCCTTTTTCTATCAACCTGTGACCAATAAAAGTGCTTAAGAATGCGCAAACATAAGCACTGTCAGCCTTGTCAATAGAAATTTTAAAAAGAGAATCATTAGTGTAAGCACCGGCTCCCAAATATATGCCAGCCCGTCCAATAGTTCCTGTACCCTGCCTTGTTAAAAGAACATCACCTGTCGACACTCTACTCTTCGAGTTTTTCTTTGCCCACTCATCATCGACGCATGTATCAGTAAAATCACTCACTACAATTTCACTTACTTGCTTTGATTTAAGACAAATTGGTCCTTTACTTGCGTAAACAGGAGTTGAGCCCTGCTGAATTTTAGACGCGCACAGCTGTTGAAGTGTTTTGTTCGGCAAATCAGATATTTTTTGATACGAGATCGTGATATCTGGTCTGTAAGTTTGTGCAGTTAAAAAATCTTCTAACTCTGAAGGAGTGATTTTGTTTATATGAAAATTTTCACGTAAATCATCAACAGCCATCACTCACCTCGCTTATAAGACGAGACAATCTTATCCAGATCGTTCGCCACACCGGCGTTATAGTCTTCGATATTGTTCTTCACCACATAGCCTAAGGTTTCAGCTACCGCCATAAACACGTCGGTTTGTGGCTCGGGTAAAAACTGCTCCGGTTGGTCAGGGTTAGCGTGGCGCTTTTGCAGATACAAAATCGAGGTTTTTGCGCCTGTACCTGAGAGCTTAAAGCAGTCGCTGGGTAGAGAAATTACTGCTTTAACGATGGCTTTACCGCCAACAAACTCGCCGGTTTGCTCATCTTTTTTGCCCATAATGTACTCGCGCACATAACGGTCGCCGGAGTTACACAAAATGCCATCAGGCAACACAATCATTAAACGGCCACCGGGCTTAAGCAGCTGCAAGCAGCGGTCGATAAATAGTACAGCGGGATCAATAGTGGCACTCACGGCCTGCCAGTTCCCTTTACCATCAGGTTTGCTACCAAGTGCCAAACCGGCTGGGCTAGGCTGCAGACTGTAAACTGGCTTTTTGTCGGTACCGCCAGTGCGGCGCAAGTCAGTGCGGTAACCCGCCCATTTAGGGTTGCCGTTTTCATCTAGCTCCAAATCGCCGGTATCTACCCACTTCATTTTTAAATGGTCGTAGTACGCATTGTAGCTATCCACCACTTTCTCAGTAGGACGAAATCCTCCAAGAATTTGCTCCATACTAGCTTCATATCTCTTTTTCGATTCTTTACCATTTTTGTCTTTTTTGAAGTCAGGAGTTCCAAAAGGCGGGTTGGTACAAATAAGATCAAAGCTATTTGGCTTCAGCGCTTGAGTCGTGAGCGAGTTATCGGTATAGAAAATTTGTGCTTTGGGTGCCCCTTGCAACGCCATATTGACGCGAGCCAACATCATCATTCGCGGTGCAGCATCGGCACCCGTAAAAGCATTGTCACGAAGCTGTTGCTTGAGTTCTTGTTTTTTGTCGTCGGCCAAGACCAGCTTAAAGTCGATCCATTTATCAATCTGACTGAGTGCCACTGAGCCAAAACCAAAGGAGCCACAAGTTGGGTCACAAAAACGAAAATCGCCATTGGCCAGTCGCGAGCGCATTTCATCGTCATCGTCGATATCGTGCATCGCGATTTCGAGCATGGCTTGTTTCACAGGGTTTGGTGTGAGGTAAACGCCAAGGCCGCCTTTGGATTCAAAGTTGGCTCGCAGGAAGACATCAAAGACACGACCGAGCAAATCACCAGACACATCGCCCAAGGTGCCTTGCTCTTTCACGGTTTTGCCATCGTTGGTTTTGACTGGCCCCAAGTTTTGAATGGCTTCAAGCAAATCTTGGTAGTTTTTGGCCACTGAGAGGCGCAAATGTGTGTCTTTACCAAAGATAGCGTTGCGCGAGCCATCGTCTGAGATCACTACGTAGTCTTCGTGACTTTTAAATGCTTCAAACGCAGCTTTGATTTGTTCTACCGCTTTATCACCGTGTGTGGCGACATACTCCCAATCGTATACATCACGAAAACGCAACGTATTACCGGCTTCATCTTTAAAGGTAAGATCTTCATCGTGGTGTACGCGGAAGCTCTCCAGAAATAGCAATTTAGCCACTTCTTCGATGATGTCGTTTTTGTCGTTCACCTTATCTTTGGTAACACGATAGACGTTTTCATGAAACGCATCAAAACGTTGCATCAAACGGGTGTAAACGCGCATAGACCAACGGAACGTAGGATCGCGTTCCAGGCGGTCAAAATCACGAAGCTCTTCCAGTGTTGGGAGTGCATCAACGCCATGAGTGCCGTCTGAACCATCCGCACCAAAAAGGGCAAGAATACGATGGTTGCTGCTATCTGCCACGACGGCAAAAACAGGCCAGTCGCCCTCAATATCACTTAACAGCTGATATGCCAAATCATCAAATTTTGCAGTATCAGCGGCATATTCCCAATGACCTTCAAGTAGAGAAACCAGCATGACAGGTGGCGTCAAGTTCCCCTCGACCAAGCCTTGAATAAGGCCCGCTTTGGCAAACTCATGCTCCGGCAGTTCTACTAATGGCTGAGTGAACTCGCTATGTTGCGCCACCAGCTTTTGAAATTGCTCGTTGAGCGCAATGGTTGGATCTATCTTTTTTTCTTTAGCCATGATGTCTTCTTAAAATCTGTTCTCTAATGATCATTTGAGTTGAATGCAGCAATTAATTTTCCAGAACCAAAAATGGCCCTTTGACTTGAAGCTGGCTGTGCTGCTGCACCAATTTGCGAATTTGTTGTTCTGAGGTCACAACCCCAGCAGGAAGCTTTTTCAACACTTGCGCCAAAGGCATTCGCCCACCTGCTTTCTGCAACAACTCAATGAGGTGCGAAGAAATATCCGTTGTGACGTTGTAATCTGCGCCTGGATAATTAATCTCGTTGTCGACTCGCAATGAAGCAAGCCACAGCCCCACTTGAGCTTGACTGAAGTTTAGTGTACGCCATAGTTCTTGGTGCTCATTAAAGATAACTTCTGCCGTTTTCGGCTGCGCTCTTAACTGCACAAGTAATTGGTTTAGCTTTGCTTTCTGAATCTCTTGGTCCACTGAGAGCCTCACCGATCAGTTTGTTGGATTTGCGTATTGATCCATGCATCTAAGTCTTCACGTTTGAAGCGCCAAGAGCCGCCGACTTTAAAGCCCGGTAGCTTTCCTTCGCTTGCAAGCCTATAGGCTGTTTTTTCAGCAAGCTTTAGATACGCTGCCAACTCTTTCAGGGTTAAAATTTGGTCATTCATATCAGAGCTTTAGCTTTCGCCAATCTAGCGATGAATAAGATAATGAGAGAATATGGGAAAATTGGGGAATGGACAATGATGAAGGGCAAATTATAGATCTCCATTAACAGCCATGCTATCCCTCTTCGCTATCCTTGCCATCACCCACTCTTCGACTTCACTTTCTACCCACGCGACCGTTCTGCCTCCCAGGGGCACACTTTTCGGGAAGGTGCCGTCTTTCATCAGGTTGTAGATGGTTGAACGGCCAAGGC
Organism: Salinivibrio sp. EAGSL; assembly: GCF_013366455.1. Classification (NCBI taxonomy): domain Bacteria; kingdom Pseudomonadati; phylum Pseudomonadota; class Gammaproteobacteria; order Vibrionales; family Vibrionaceae; genus Salinivibrio; species Salinivibrio sp. EAGSL. Next base: position 16,781 of record NZ_JABWMG010000020.1, read on the forward strand.
CTGTCATGTGTTTTACTTCGCTCAATTTAATTAATCTCATGATGTTACTCCGTTATTGGACTCATGAGATTTCCGCGCACGTAAAGATTTACCGGTTTCACCCTCCCCTCTTGCACCCACTCCCCTAACCAACCTGATTTCAGATATATGTCATCGATACGCATAGCCACATCAATCACTTAAAGGAGACTCCCTATGCGTACATCACACACCCCTGTTCACCCCTGCAGACAACTACCCTGCCCATCAGCCATCTGAGTTGAACCAGCTCTTAGAGCACGCGGCGGAAGCGTGGGAACGAGTTGTGCATCGGCCACGGTATGCATTCCCACGCGGGAGCGTGGGAACGAGTGGTGCATCGGCTTCAGTATGCATTCCCACGCAGGAGCGTGGGAACGCGTTAAATCCTTAACCCCCCAACTGCGAAAACTTGATGATCTCGTGGGACTGCTCAAGGGTTTGCGCGAGGTGTTGGATGTGCGCGGGGGTGATTTCGCAGCAGCCGCCGACCACCAGGGCACCGTCGGCAATCCATTGTTGTACACGTTCGGTGTGGACTAAGGGTGAGAGATCTTCACGCGCTTCTAGGGCATCGGCTTTGCTGCCTTTGGCCATGTCTTCTACCGATTTAAAGGCGTTGGCATAGCCACCGACAATGTTAGCTTGGGTCGCCATTTGCGGCATGGCGGTGGTCAGCACGGCAGGATCGCAACAGTTTAGCATCACCGCGGTTGGGGCATACTCGGCCACGGCGTGCATCGCTTGTTCAAGTGACTCGCCCGAGCGCAAGGTGCCTGCTGCCTCTAACCGAAACGCGACGCCATAGGGTTTGCCTTGCTCTTGGGCCGCAGCACAGGCCGCGCGCGCTTCGAGGGTGTTGGTCATGGTTTCGATTAAAAACACATCCACATGAGGCTGCAAGCGGGCAATATGCAAAAACTCGGCTTTCATGTCATCAAAGCTGCGTTGCGGCTGGCCGAGGTAGCTGCCCACCAGCGGTGGCAAACAACCGGCAATATCGACATCGGCGCCTGTCTCATCCACGGCTTGCTGCAGCGCTTCAAAGGCTTTTTGATAAATGGTGTTGATTTTATCGCTCAACCCCGCTTTGGCCAGACGTGTGGGTGTCGCAGGATAGGTATTTAAGGTATGTGTTTTCGCGCCGGCACGGATAAAATCTTTGTGCACGTCTTTGACAATATTGGCATGTTTTAACATCACCGCAACCGACCAAAGCTTAGAGCTCACATCGGGGCCACGTTGATAAATTTCTTGCCCTAGGCCACCATCGAGTAGTGCAATCGACGTCATGGGTACTTCAGCCTCCTTCGGCCATCTTTCCTTGGTTTGACTTGAGATTACCATGAGCTCGTCGATTTAACACCCCGTTGTTACGCCACCTCTTCACTCCCTTCTATTGCGAGATGTTCAAGCTTATCGATCACCGTCATGCTGGCGTTTTCCATCTCTTTTAATGCGGTGACCATTTGATCCGGTTGTTGAGCATGAAACGCTGCCACCGCAGCCTTGGCATGGGTGTGCACTTGCTCGTGAGGCCCGGAAATGGCTTTAAACGTTTGCAACTGACCAAAATATTGCTGCCCTTCACCATGGTTATACCACTGGCCGAGTCGGCATTGGGTGTGATCGGTGACATCGTCCGCCATCATGCTGTCTTCGCCCAATACCACGCGGTATATCGCAAATTTAAAGCTGATATGGTCAAGTTTGGCCAGTTCACAAAAGGCGCGCAGTGCAGAGGCTTTAATGGTGGTGCGGCTGTGCTGTGCTTGCTCACTTTGGGTGGCCATGGCATCGGCAACCTGTTGGCCTTGTTCGCTGTATTGAATGGCTTCAGTGGCAAGGGTATCGGTGAGCGTGCACGCATGGCTGCTGCCCGCACGAATTTTTTCCACCAGCTGGGTAATATCTTGGGTGGCAGTGGACGTGCGCTCGGCAAGGTTGCGTACTTCATCAGCGACCACCGCAAACCCTCGGCCCTGCTCACCGGCGCGTGCCGCTTCTATGGCTGCGTTTAACGCCAGCAGGTTGGTTTGATCGGCGACATCACGAATCAAATTGACAATGCCACTCACCTCTTGTGCGTGTTGATCGAGCGAGCGAATCGCTTCCGACGATTGCTGACATTGCGAAGATAACGACTGCACATGGCGCGCAAGGTCATTGACTTGCTCGGCACATGATGCCGCTTGGTGGCTCACTTCGGTCACACGCTCTTTTTCACCGTTAATGGTGTCCGCCAAGGTGGCCAGAGAGGATTGGGTGGCGTTAATCGAATCACCAAAGTGGCATAAGTTGGCGTCGATCGCTTTGCCGGTTTGGCGTTTTTTCGCGACGGTATCCAGCTCTGCCTGCAATGCGCCTTTCTCTGCATTCAGCGCGTCGATGGTATGATTAATTTGCTCAATTTTTTGCTGCAGAGCAACCTGCTTTTGCTGCTCTTGTTCAAGTTGACGCCGAGATATAAACACGCTGACTCCTAATGACGTAATTAAGCTTTTTATAATATTTTAACGCTTTAAATTGGCTTTGTAGGATTATCCAAGCAAAGTGTGATCGCATTGACGCCAAGCGCCTGATTTACACTGTAAACCTGACGCAAATCACTTCATACTGCGATCACTGAAGTGAATGAGCGAAAATTTATGACCTTTTGGTTGCTTTTTAAACGTTGGATTATCAGTCGCTTCGCCCATTTGAACGGGCGTATGCTCGGCTTGGTGGTACTCGCCTATGGCGTGATTGGCTGGCTACTTTTATATGGGGCGGGCGAGACCGCGATGACCCAATCGCTGAGCCGCTATGTGTATTACTTGATTGTGACGGCCTCGACCGTTGGCTACGGCGATTATTCCCCCGTTACTGAGTGGGGGCAATGGATCACGGCTTTTTGGATTATTCCCGGCGGCTTAGGGTTGTTTGCGGTGGTGATTGGGCATATCACCGGATCACTGGTGGATTATTGGCGACGCGGGTTACAAGGAAAACGGAGTATTAGTGTGAAAAATCATCTTCTTATCTTAGGCTGGAACGGACAACGTACGATACAGCTTATTCGTTTATTGCAAAGCGGAGTGCACGGTGAGCGCCCGATTGTGCTTTGTGCGCGCGCAGAAATCGAAAACCCACTGCCTGGTGAAGTGGAATTTGTGCGCGTGGCAAGTTTTACCGATGCTGAAGGCATTGCCCGCGCCAAGGTCGAGCATGCCTCGAGTATTATTATTGATAACCCAGAAGATGATATTACTTTGTCAGCGGCTCTGTTCTGCGCACATAAAAATCCGTCAGCGCATTTATTGGCGTATTTTCAAGATGATGCGATAAGCCAAATCCTCAAACAGCACTACCCGCATGCGGAATGTGTGCCGTCGGTGTCGGTCGAAATGCTAGCAAAAGCGGCGGTGGATCCCGGTTCAAGTCAGTTGCATCATGAGCTTTTGAGCACGTCACAAGGGATGACGCAATACTGTGCCCGTTATCCGAGTAACGCAACAGAAATCGATACCGGCGATCTCTTTGGTCAGCTCAAGCAAGAATATGACGCCACCTTAATTGGGATCGACCAAGGCCAAGGTATTGTTTTGAACCCGCCAGTGGGGACAAAAGTATTGCCGGGCGACCGTCTTTTTTATATCGCCGCCCAGCGCTTGCCACATTGGTCCGCCGCGTAAGCACGCTATCTAATCAAAGTGCATTATTTAACGAGAGCGTGCGATTCAACCAACGCATGCTTGGATAAATAAACACTTTCATCAGCGGGGTAGGCGAAAAAATGATGTACCGGCCCTGCCCCTCTTCCAACGATTAACTGTTGGCTATGCGCTAAGGCGTCAGTGAGATAACGCTTAGCCGCTCGCCCGGCGTCAATGGGTGTCAGTCCCTGCGCATAAAACGAGGCAATCGCCGCCGACAGTGAACAGCCTGTGCCATGGGTGTTAGGCGTTTCAATGCGGCGCGCACTCAGGGTTTGACACGTATCTCGGCTAATCCACACATCCAGACTCTCTGGCGCATGATGCAAGTGCCCACCTTTTAGCATCACATACGGACATCCGAGCTTGCGCAGTGCCGGCACTAAGGCGTACATCTCTTCGGTGGTTGTCGGAACAGGACACCCGGTTAAACGCGCGGCCTCTGGCAAGTTGGGGGTTAAAATGGTCGCGCGCGGGATCAATGTATTGATCAGTGCATCCATGGCGTCATCATCTAATAACGGATCGCCGCTGGTGGCGATCATGACCGGATCGAGCACGACTGGTAAGTGCGGGGAACGCGCGAGCACAGCGGCTACTTCGCGAATAATCGCTTGGTTGGCGAGCATGCCGATTTTCACGGCACGTACCGGCATGTCGTATAACACAGCATTCAGTTGCGCGCGAACAAACGCTGGGTCGACCGGCGAGACGGCCTCAACGCCACAGGTATTTTGTGCAGTTAAGGCGGTGATCGCCGAGCAGGCATAGCCGCCCGTGGCTGAAATCGCTTTAATATCGGCTTGAATACCAGCCCCCCCACCGCTGTCTGAGCCGGCGATGGTGAGAATAACAGGTGGTGATTGGTTCATATTGGCCCCTTAATCATGAGGGGCGGAAGGAGACAAAACCACGCACGATGGCGCGACCTTGTGTGCTGAGCACGTCAGTTCCCTCCGCCAGTGCTAACTGGATCAGGTTCTACGGGTCCTGCTTTCGCAGTCTCAGCAATTGCTTGCTCCCCGACTAACACGGTCAGAATATAAACCTTAGTGATAAAGCGCAAGTATGATGGCGCTAATTGCGCGTTTAGGCCATCTCATTATTATTGCTGGTTGCATTGCTATTAATGGTTGCATTGCTATTGATCGTCGCATTGCTATTGATCGTCGCGTTGCCTTGATTGGCGGTTTTAAGCAGTTGTTCAAATCCTTCTTGGATTAGCGGCCGTGCGTATAAAAAGCCCTGCACTTGGTCGCAGCCAATGGTTTGTAGCACATACTGCTGGTCCTCTTTTTCAACACCCTCGGCGACCACACCATGACCAAAGCCATGGGCCAAATCAATCACGCTACCCACCAAGTGCTTATCACTGGCGTTGGTAGCCAAGTCTTGGATAAAGCTGCGATCAAGTTTGACCCAATCGACCGGTAACTGTTTAAGGTAACTGAGCGAGCTGTAGCCGGTGCCAAAGTCATCGAGGGCAATATGCATGCCTGCATCTCGCAATTGTTGTAGCTCTTTCAGTGCCACCGACATGTGCTGGATCAGTGCTGATTCTGTGACCTCTAATTGAATCAGATGCAAAGGGACATCAACTGCCTGGCACCGAGCTAAGACGCTGTCAGCAAAGCCGGGGCGAAACTGCTGGGCAGAAACATTGACTGACAGGTGAAAGCTATCGTTGATCAGTTTATTTTTTCGCCAACATTCAACCGCGGCTAAGGCCATCACCAGTACGTGGTCGCCCAGTTGGATCATGTCTGCGCTGCGTTCGGCGATGGGGATAAATTCCGCCGGACTGATGGCCCCAAGGGTCGGATGCTGCCAACGCAACAGCGCTTCCGCGCCTATCATCAAACCGCCGTCTAATCGCCATTTGGGTTGATACACCAGTGATAATTGTCCGCTTTGTAGTGCTGGCCCTAATTCGGTGCGAATCAAATGCGCGCGCTGAGCTTGGCTGTCAAGCTCAGGCTGATATTCGCCGATAAGTTGGTCATCCGTCGGAATCGCTAAAATGGCTTGACGAAACAGTTGCGCCACATCTTGTGTCTCAAGCTCCGTGCGGCTGATACCAATGTGGCAACGTAAAAACATTAAACGCCCATCGAGCGTGTGATGTCCGCTGATCAACCGATTGATGCGCGCGGCTTTTTCTACGGCATGGTTATCGTGTTCTTCAATCAGCATCACCAGTCGTGTGCTATCCCAAACGCCAATGCGATGTGGGCGCGCCACTGTACTATTGGCTAGCAGATTAGCCACTTGTTTGTATAGTGCCTCTGTCATTAAATGGCCTTGGTGTTTGGTCACCGCTTCCATGCCATCTAAGGCAATCATCATCACAGTCACCGGCCCTTTGCTCAGCTGGCGCTCAGCGGCATCTAATAATGCGCGACGATTTGGTAGCCCGGTTAACGGATGGGTCAAAGAAAGCGCGCGTAAAGCCGCCGTTTGTTTGTTAACCAGCATTTGCAGCCGTGCCGCTTGATCGCGCTCTTTACGGGTTTTCAATTGCAGATACAAAAGGTTTTGAATCCGTTGCAACACCTCATCGTGATCAAAGGGTTTGCTGATGTAATCAATCGCGCCACGGCATAACGCTTGGTTACGCAAATTCAGGTCATTATCTGCGGTGAGTACCATCACGGGCGGGCAATGCTCATCTAAAGCGTCATTAAGATCATCCAGCACCAGTAAGCCAGAGCGCTGCGGCATCCGCATATCGAGTAAAATCAGGTCAGGAACGGGGGAGAGAGCATCGGTAACAAGGCGAGGATCGGTGAGCCCATTCAGCTGTTGATAACCGGCTTGCTTGAGCATGGTAGACAGTAAGTGAATGTTTTCCGGTCGATCATCAATGATCAGTATATGTGCTTGTGACGGATCCTTTGTCATAGCCTCTCCTCTAATAATAATTGTATGGCCTCAGCCAAGTCCGCTGACGAGAGCGGCAGCGATAAACGTCGTAATGTCGGTTTGTTATGCGGTTCGTCGCATGGGTTGTCAGTCAGAACAATGAGTGGTTTGTCGCCAAATTGTGCTTGTATTTGTTCGGGCGTTGCCGCAACGCTATCAGCCGCTATAATGACTAACGATGGCGGAGAAGCGAGCGCAACAGCCTCAGCCAGTGACAGCTCATGCGCATGATAGAGTGTCAACATTGGCCAATCTTCAAAGCAATCGGTCATCAGGCGCTGGCGGGCACTGTTATTATCAATATAGAGCACGCGATGCGGCTGGCTCACGCGGAGACACGTACAACCTTGATCGTCAGGTCGCGTCGACGCTCGGTAAGGGAACGTTACTGCAAAACAACTGCCCTTGCCTGGCTGGCTTTTTACTGACATCTCGCCTTGCATTTGCACAACCAATTGATGGCTCACCGCTAACCCCACACCTGCCCCTTCAATCTGTGATTGTTCGGCGGCCAAGCGGTTAAAAGGCTCAAAAAGATGGTTTAACCGATTTTCAGCAATACCGATCCCGGTATCTGATACAGAGATCGTCAAGGTTGACGATGGTTGACTGGCTTCAACCCATACTCGCCCCTGAGGATGGTTATATTTAATCGCGTTGCTGAGTAAATTGATCAACACTTGTTTGAAACGGGTTGGATCCACATATAGGTCGCCACTCAGATTCGCGGGTAGGCACTCATCTAACTCAACGTGCTGTTGCTGTGCGAGCGGGAGTAGTGTTCGAACGGCATCACTGACAAGGGCGCGAACCGGATACCAGGTAACATTGACCACCGTTTTTCCTGCCTCAAGTTTGGCAAGATCCAGCACATCATTAATTAAGGTGAGTAAGTGGCGACCACTTTGGTGAATTTGATCGACATATTGCCGTTGCGTCTCCGTCAAGCGAGGAGAAGAGGATCGTTGTAGTAGTTGCGCATAACCGAGCACACTGTTTAAAGGCGTGCGCAGCTCATGACTCATGGCAGAGAGAAAATCACTTTTGGCTTGATTGGCGCGTTCTGCCTCGTGCTTCGCTTGCAGCAATGGTGTGGCATCATACCCAACAGTCACGATGGCGTAAGGCTCTCCCTCTACGTGGCGAATAAGCGTTTTAGCGAGCTTAAAAGTCCGACCATCTCTTAATGTCACATCTACATGAACGGGTTCACCATCGAGCGTCAGTTGGTGATCAAGCGCATTGAGGGTTTCGCGCATTCCCTCAGGCAAGGCACCATGAATTGCCTCAGCAAGCTGTTCAACATGCTCGACATTTAATGCTTGTAGGCAGGCGTAATTTGCAAGCGAATATTGTCCGCCCAGCTCTCGGACAAAAACAGGATTGGCGATCGCATTAATAATGGTTTTGAGTTGATTGCGTTCGTGTTTAATACGCGTCTGAGCCTGAGTCAGCGCGCGCATATCAGACATAATGCCAATAAACTCTCGCCGGTCTTCAACCCACACTTCACTGACCGCCAGATGAATGGGGACCACATGCCCCGCTTGATGCCGTGCCTCAACCCGCCGGCCGGTACCGATAATGTTTGCCTGGCCTGTTGTTATATATTGCCGTAAATAATGGTCATGCTTCCCTTGGTGCTCCGGCGGCATTAAACAATCAACATTCTTTCCGATTAGCTGTTGCGGGTGATAACCCAATAATCGGTGGGTGAACGGGTTCGCATCTAAAATAATGCCGCGTTCATCAATCACCAAGATCGCGGCTGCCGCGCTGTTGACTAACGCTTGATAATGGGCTTGGGTCCCGCGTGTTCGGTTTGTGGTGATTGGTTCGCTGTCCATGCTCCCTGCCTTTGACCTATAAAAAACGCCCCATTGTGGGGCGTGTGACGGTCCGGCATGCATTGCCTATCCGTCGCTATCTTTTATAGTTTTTGACTAGCGCATCGACCTTTTTCAGGAACTGCTCTTTAAGGTTCTCATGCTCGTAGTCGAGATGATACGTATTGTGAAACCCCACACGTAACTGTACCCCATTTCCTGCTAAATAAATGGTATAGCCGTCATAATCTGAGAAAGCGTCAATGCCATCCAAGCGGTGTCCATCTTCTATTTTCTCACCAAACTCCGTGACTATCTCAAACGCGCGAAGCAGATGGGTCGGATCGAGTTCGTTTTTCACGCTTCCCTCCTGGCTATATTATCGAAATTGTGCGCCCCCTTTAGGTCGCATCGCACGACCACGCAGTGAGCCCGCTAATACCGGTGGGGCGGTGACACCCTGTCCCGGTACACCCAAACGATTGGGCCTTGCAATGATATTGGGCAAACTGGCCAATGTATCAAGGGTAGTGTCCGGACAGGCCTTTTGGATCCCTGTACCGTAATTATAGCCATAGTTAACACAAATCACTGGCGAGCCAGCGGCGCGAGCCGCATGCACATCGCTGACCGAATCCCCCACCACCAGCAGTTCCAGGGGTGAAACGCCAAGTATGGCGGCCGCTTCGTAAATACCGTCCGGATCCGGCTTGCCAACAGACATTGCATCGGCACCCAATATCCGAGTGAAAAAATGCCCAACGCCAAGTGCTCTCAGTAAGCTGTTAGCATGCGCCGTTTGCATATCTGTGGTGCACACCATCGGGATGTGACGCTGCGATAAGGTTTCAAGGCACGCAAGCACGCCCGGGTACAGTCGAGTTTTTGGCGGTTTACTGCCTAGGTATGAGGACAAAAAGAGTGCGCGCGCTTGGTTTAGCACGCGGGTCGATACGCGCCCGTCGATGTGTCGAGTTAACACGCGGTGGATCAATAAATCCGCCCCATCACCAATCCAATCTTTTATTGCATGAGGATCTTCATCAGGCAAGCTTAAGCCACGTAACATACCGCTAACCGCCTCATACAGATCGTCAAAAGGGTCTGCGAGTGTGCCGTCTAAGTCAAAGCATACCGCAGAGACGCTCTTTAACTTAACCATAAAAACCCCTTTTTATTCATAATCTTAATAAAATTAAAAAAGATAGAACTGGATCAGAAATCGAATCCAACGACGTTTCAACGTTAGCAGAGAAGCTAGCGTCGTCCTATCAAAATACGACGGATAATATTTGGGATCATGGAAAAGAAAATGGATAAATGACCGGTAAAGTACAAACTTCAGTGTTGAATCAAGCCACTAACATCATGGTGATCAAAGTCACACTTTTAGATCTTGATTGGCGATGATACCGACGTTAAACCTGTATAAAAAACCGTCATATTTTTGACTTTTTATTAATAAGCGTGCTGGGTTTGCCACACTCCTATTCGTTGAGCGTGACGAGGGTGAATGGTCATTTGATGAAGGGGTGGATCACTGAACGGTAATGTCTCACCGTTCTTAATCGAGGGGGTGAAAGCGAAATGGCTAAGGCCTAGCGAGCGCCCAATCTAACTTCATGTATTCGGCTGGTACGCAACTGATGCGGCCGATTGGAGAGAAGCTGTTTGGGCTGCCGTTTTTTGTTGCGCGACGGGGACCTGGCTTTGCAGCCATTCTTCACGTAAAACGCCATAGCGCAGTGAATCGTAATATTCACCTTGATAGTAGCGGACAGCGCGTAAACGCCCTTCTTCGCGCATGCCTAACGCTCTGGCGCACCGCATCATGCCAATATTCCCGGACCAGGTCGTTAGGCCTATGCGATTCACCGCGTGGCGGGCAAACAGTTGGTCTAGCCATAGTGTCAGCGCTTGCCGCCCTGTTCCTTTTCCCCAACATGCGGGATCAAAGATGGTGATCCCCACTTCAAGCCATCGCGTGCGCTTGTCTTCCCAATAATAAGTGACGTAACCGACGGGCTTGTTATCAACGCAGATAACTTGAGCGGTATCTCCTGCGAGAAAACGCCGGAAAAGGCCAAACCGAAACGACCAATAGGATACCGGCTCAATAGGACTGTAAGGCGCGTCGTATTGCTTCCACGCACGGGAATGGTAGATATTATGCCAAAAATAGCGCGCTTCTTGACGCTGCGCTGCGCGAATACTCACCGCAGCGTGATGGGATAAGTCGACGTCCATGTAGGCTTATTGCTCTCCTGCTCCTTGTTACCATACGATCGGCGACGGCTCTGACACGTCAGAGCGACGCATGGTGGGGGTTACCCATAAAGGCATCCAGTTTAACTCAATTAACCACCACATTGGCTACCTCCGTCTCACTTTCTTTTTAAAAGTGTAGACGCTTATCAGCGTTGACGGACAGTTTGGCGCGTCGATTGCTGAGACAGCCCAACGCCCAATAAAACAAATCCTCCCCCGATAATATGATATGGCGTTAAGACTTCTCCTAGCCAGATGACGGCGATTATTGCCGTCATCACCGGTAATAGATTCATATACATTGCGGTACGACTGGCCCCATTGAGCGCGATCGCCTGTAGCCAGATTGCCGGTGCCAGCACCGATGCGCCTAAGGCGGCGAATCCCACTAATGGGTAGGCTTCAGTCGCAATATTTTGGCTGGGTGCCGCCAAAAGCACGGGGATCAGCATGATTACCGCGAATAAGGCCTGCACATAAACGGAGACCCAATTAGAAATCGCCATTGACCATCGTTTCAATAACACACAATACAGTGCATACGACGAGGCACAAATTAACATGAGCCCATCGCCAATGGTTGCCCCACTGGTCAACAACGTTAGCGGTTTTCCCATTGTCAGCATATAAATCAGCCCAGAGATAGATAACCCTGCACCGACAATGGCTCGCACTGTAAGTGGCTGAGACAGTAGTTGAATGCTCATAAAGAGACTGAGCATTGGGACCAAAGACATGATCAATGCCATATTCGTCGCTGTGGTGGTTTGCGCAGCAAAATAGGCGACAGACTGGTTTGTGACCATGCCAAGTAAGGCGAGTAAGGCAAGCCGCGGCGCGTAGGTTATCACCGCACGCCGCTGACGCCAAAGGGTAGGTAGGCAAAAGGGAGTAAGCACCAAGATGGCAAAGAACCAACGGTAAAAGGCCATCGCACCAGGTGCAATGACCGCCACTGACATTTTGTTTACGATGGTATTCACCGACCAAATAAAAACCGCGGCAAATGGCAACAGAACCGGCATAACTGCCTCATTGAAACGCGAATCGCGTGTAATTAAAACAGGCAGTTTACAGTGTAAATAGAAGAATGAAACCAAGTCGATAGAAACAGTTAGGGGGGGACTATGATAGGCGACCATGTCGAACGGGTTGTGCAAGCAACACAAGGTACAACTACGCGAAAAAACAATCGGAAAAAAAGCGGGCAAGGGCCCGCTCGGCAAGCATTTAGCCAAACGATGTCATAAAGACATCAAATAGGACAAAGGTATCTATCGGGATCTATATTAACGCCAATCCGTGAATGCATGTCAGTTATGCGTCAAGCCTGTGCAAAATAACGCGGTTGTTAGCCACTCATTGCAATGTCATCTAACGCTCTAAGCACTTGCCCATCCAGGTGGCCGTCAAACACGCGTTGACACACTTTACGGCGCACCGCTAACCCTGAGATTAATTTCTCAATAGATAGGTGACGTTCCTGCTGTTGCTGATTAAAAAATTCAATCGTACGGCTGAGTGTTTCATAAGGCACCACTTGATCACCAACGCGTAACCAATCAAGCTTTTCTAGATAACCTTGACACTCTTCAGTGATCACTGAAGACGGATGCCCTGTCATTGCTGAGAGCGCGGTGATACTGCGTTGTAACGCCTCTTCTGAGGTATATTTAGAGAGAACGATGGTCAGCTCGTCAGCATTGATCTCAACCAGATGCTTGCGTTGCTTAACACGGCGCCCCAAACGGCCGCTGGTTTTCTCTTTGCGTTGGATAGGCTCAAACTCGCCATCGATGATCCCGGACAGTTGATCAAGGTCTTGGCTGGGTAAGATCTCGTTGCGCAATGGGTTTGGCATGGTTGGCGCTAGCGAGCGTTTACCTTCGTTATACATTTTAGCGCGGGAGTAACGGATCACTTCATCGACATTACATTTAATATCCATCCGGTAATCCGGATATTTTTTTCATCGTCTTCGCGTGTCAGCGTTAGGTGATATCCCCAGAGGTTTACCGCAAAAATCGATTCAGTGACTTTGCCTTCTGCCAGTTTTCGAAGCTCTCTAATCAAATCACTCGAAAAACGTCGCCATTCAATGTTACGCGCCATTTTTTGGTTTAACTCGCTCAGTAGCATCGAATCTTCCAAACGACGTGACATACGGCTTCTGAAGAGCGAATAGAGCTGGAATACCAGTGTATGCTGACGCAAAATTTCAGGCGGGAACAAGAAGAAGTAATCACGCGTCATCAATTCTTCAAAAAACGACGGCTCCCACACCAGGATATACAGATTGGGTTTAATTTTAACTTCCCCATCTTCACCTTCTTTTGGTGCTTCCTCTGATGCGGTAATGGTCCGAGCTAAAAAGCGGAAGCGATCACTTTTAAACCCTTCAGGCATGTTTTCACTCAGCCAACGGCCGGTCAATTCGTGGAGTTGAAAATCCGTAAACTCTATTCTATCGATGCTTTCTCGGATTGCATCACGTGCCGGTCCACTGTCTTTTTTACCCCGTAGTTGCAAAATATCAGTGATGTAAATGGGGGTTTTATTGCCAATCGATTGGGTTTGTAGCTCGTAATTCGGTAAGTGGTGATCATGGTATTGCACGGTTAACGTAAATAATGCGAATAACGTCATCAGATCATCCACCGTCATGATCGACTTGGCTGATCGTGTCTCAATAATGGCTTTGGTCCCGCTGATCGCAACCATTGATTTTTGATAGGCTTTTTTTGTCCGTGGCGGCGCCAAAGCTTGATCAATGATCCCCGCCCAGCTTGTTGGAGAAACCAAAATCTGATCTTTTTCGCCAGGCATCATTGGGGGCGTTCCCAGTCCGTGCTCGCTCAGAAGTTGGCGGTTTACTTGCGTTTGTGCCAGCGCTTTAGAGCGTTTTTGTTTGACTTCATCTCGGCTTTTTTCTGTCATCAATCCCGCACTGCCAAGTGATGAAATGAGACGGCTTGGATTGACAAAGCGATGGAGCATCGTTTTACCTGCCAGCCCTTCTTCAAAACGAACCGGCTGCTGAAGAAAAAGGCCTAATTGCACCGCCGCACGTAATCGTTGCTGAATGGCAGCACGTGTTAATTGACCGTCGGTGGCGTCAACAAGTTCTGTGGTAGAGACATAGCCATCTTGAGATGAAAACCCGCGCACTGAAATCAAATTGAGCAGTTCTAAGATGCTTTTGGTCACCCCTTTAAAATGCTCATATTGCGCAAGCCAGTCGACCAGTTGTCCATGCACTTCGAAGAGATGCCCGTCTTTGTGGGAACGAGGTGCTTTTATTAATATTTTTTCCGGTTTACTGGCACTCATGTCAGTTAAGATCCTTCATAGCAGGCGTACTCAAAGCGCATTATTCTTTAATGTTGAGGTGACGAAAGCCGTAAATCGATCACACTTCCAGGGAAATCCTAATAAAAATAGATCCAAAAAGAAAGATCTTTTTTATTGCATCTTTTAACTGATCTTTATGATTATTCTGATCTAATTTGATGATCTGATCTTATGATCCGGGCGATGAAAAAACCGTAGGTAACTGATTTGTATGGATTATAAAACAACCCTTCTCGAAAGCATGATCAACAAAGCATTGGAGGCATGATCAACATACTTCACCAACGATGATCAAGTAAGGCCTGAACCAATGATCATCAGCGTATCGCATCAATGATCAAACAGTTACTGCATCAATGATCAAGTGTATTCCACACGTTATCCACAACCTCGGAACGCTTTTATTTGTTTAGATGATGTTATCAGAGCCAAACAGCCGTGTTTTCATCATGGAACAATGATCAAGTGATGCGAATTTTGCTCAATCAGACGGAATGCTGCCTATGTTGTGAGCAATGTGGCGAGAAAGTCGTGTCTCGCCTGCTCAAGTTGAAATGACATTAACAGTATAATCGCCATCAGTCAGCATGTGTCCGGATGCGGAACAATGATCATGTATGATGATCTTGTTGTTCAAGAGTCAGCCTATTTCTCATCAGTCGTACGATCGGAGAAGAAAATCGCGACGGATCGTCCTGGATCCCTTGGTACGCCTGACATTGTCCGTAAATTAGCGGTTTGGATATATCGTTCCGGTTAAGATACTGGCACTATTCAATCAGAAATATAACTTGATCATCGTTCCCAGGCTTATTGAGACATTGCGGTTGAATTTGCTGGTGATTTCATCGCAATACGTACTTGATCATGCTTCCTATCTACTCATGTTATCAACGAAAGCATGATCAAGGCTATTGAATCCATCGCTTTATTTTCCTTGATCATGCTTTCGGGAAATAGGATCAAATGGCATTAATGTTCATCGCACATCGCCAAAATGTGTAATAGAGGGTCGATCCTACTGATGATATCGATGAAAAATTGTCAGTTTAATGTTGAAATATCGACAACCGTAAATTAGCCAACCAAATACAAGCTTCCGTATTTATTCGCCATTTACATTGTAAATAAGTGACACTGTGACATTTTAAATCTTACTATGATTGGCTCTGATAATATTGGTTGAATTTGACATCAATGGTGATGATATTCAGCCCCACCCTATAATTACAATTGTGAGCAGGATCTGTATTTGATTGGCATTTGTTCACCTTTTTATTGTCTTGGATGGATTATGCTGTACAATCGACAATTATTTCTCGTGATGGCGAAAAAGAATATGGATAGGGAAAAGACGATTGAGAACCTCCGCAATATCGCGGCGCAGACAAAACAAGTGCAGTCTGATCGTGTGGAGATTGTCATGGAAGAGCGACACGATCAGCTCTTTCCGCCCATGTCGAAAGCGTTAATGGAAACACGTTCAGGGCTTACGCGGCGCAAGCTTGATGAAGCGATCTCTCGCATGGAGCAAGACGGGCATCAATTTACCAAAAATAATGCCAATCATTACTCCATTACCCTGGATGAAGCGCATCAAATTATGGACGCCGCGAATGTTCCGACGTTTCATGAACGTAAAGGCAAGACGCACAAACCTTGGGTTGTGAACATTCAAAACCAAAAAGGGGGCACCGGCAAGTCTATGAGTGCGGTGCACTTAGCGGCTTGTATGGCGCTGAATCTTGAGAAACGTTATCGCATTTGCTTGATTGACTTAGATCCGCAAGGCTCGCTGCGATTATTCCTTAACCCACAAATCAGTTTGACGGAACAAGAAGGGATTTATTCTGCCGTTGATGTGATGTTGGACAATACGCCCCAGGCTGCTGACAAAGATTTCATGATGCGTAATGTCTTGCTGCCGACACAATATCCTAATTTGAAAACCATGGCTGCCTTTCCTGAAGACGCCATGTTTAATGCGGAGGCATGGCAAGCGTTAGCAACCAGCCAGTCGCTGAATGTGGTGGAGTTATTGCAAGAGAAGGTGATTGATCCAATCAGTGATGAGTTCGACATCATTATGATTGATACGGGACCTCATATCGATCCACTGGTTTGGAATGCGATGTATGCGTCTAACTCTTTAGTGATCCCCTGCGCCGCGAAGCGACTGGATTGGGCATCGACGGTGAACTTTTTCCAACATCTTCCCCAAGTGTATGAGATGTTTCCGGAAGACTGGCACGGATTAGAATTTGTGCGTTTAATGCCAACCATGTTTGAAGATGATAATAAAAAACAGATTTCTGTCTTAACTGAAATGAATTATCTTTTAGGTGAGCAGGTCATGATGGCGACGATTCCTCGAAGTCGCGCTTTTGAGACCTGTGCCGATACGTACAGCACGGTATTTGATTTGACGTCACAAGATTTTGAGGGCGGTAAAAAAACGTTATCAACGGCGCAAGATGCGGTGCATCGAGTCGGACTCGAACTCGAACGTGTGCTGCATAGCTACTGGTCTCAGCTCAATCAGGAGTAAAAAAGAAAAATGGCAATTAAAACCTCTGATTTAAATGCGCGCTTGTTTGCAAAGGCGGATAAACGCCGAGCAACAACATCACAAGAAGCGCAGAGCGCGGCGAGCGAGAGAGCGGCAGTGATCGAGTTAGCTGTGGCGGGTGAGCGTACCGTCGAGTTCGAACTTGTTAAAGTCCCAGCGTTAACGATCCGAGATAAAACAACAGTATTTGATAAAAATGCGCGTGAGCAGTCGTTTCTTAACGAATTGGCATTATCAGATATTCTGACCACTTTAAAAGAGCACGGACAACAATACCCGGCTGTTGGGCGGTGGCTTGATGACGGTCGTATCGAGGTCCTCGATGGCAGCAGGCGCCGTATGTCTTGCATTATTGCAGAGCAGGACTTTCTGGTATACGTCGCAAAAGGGATCAGCACGCGTCATGCTAAGTTTTTGTCGGATGTCGCGAATGCGCACAAACCTTTATCCTTGTATGAACGCGGTAAAGAAATGCAAGCCATGTTAGACAGCGGTGACGTCAGTGATCAAAAGGCACTGGCGAGCGCATGTCAGTGTAGTGAAGCATTAGTCAGTGGTGCATTAAAGGCAGCCGCCCTGCCCTTGCCACTTTTGCAAGCTTACCCCAGTGTCTCTGAATTGGGGCGCCCGACTATCGTCAAACTACACCGTTTGTATTTTAGCCTTGATAGCCAATCGCAAGCGCAGTTGGTGGCCATGCTAGGTGAGACACCGTTATGGCAACAAGTTGATGCCCAAGGCGTGACACGCATTACGCGCGAAGTGACCCAGCGAATTGAGCAATATAAAGATGAGCTTGTGGCGCCGCAGCCGAGTGAAAAAGAACAAGCTCAAACCTTGTTAGAAGGACGCGCGTCTTATCGTCGTAAAGGCAATAATTTGAGTATCAATTTGAAAAAAGTGAGTGATCAAGATGCTGAGCAGATCTTGGCGCTGATAAAGGAACACTTTAACGGTTAACGCGTTCAAATCGAATAAAAAACGGCACGCCTTTGCGTGTCGTTTTTTTTTGCATGGTATCATCTTCTTTATCTGCTAAATCGACAAAACGGAACGCGTCCTATGGGGACATCAACGACCTCATCAACTCTGCAACAGTTTTTTGCAGATTTAATTCATTCCGCCACATTGCGTGCTCATCGACAATTGGTGTGTATCGATTATCCTCTCGATTTTATCGTGGCAGCCTTTGACGAGGCAGCTACCCCGCTGGTTATCGGTCATGCTGATGAAGGATTAAGTTGGCGTCAAGCGCGTCAAAAGCTGGGGCAAGAGTGCGGGCATATCGTGGTTGAGGTGGGCGCCGATTTTAATGCCGAAGCGTTTTGCGCTATTGCAGGCTGCTGTCGGGCGGGATCATTAATTCTTTTACGACTAGCGGCGCCAAAGGAGGCATTGCCGCCTTCTGTGCGGCGTTTAGTCAGACAGCTAGAGCTTAATGAATCGGTCGCCTTCTTTCTACGTCATCAGGTGCGTAGGCCCGCGGAGGTGTTGCCTTTGCCTGGCCAACATGAGGTGAGACAAGAGAATGCGATTGAGGCGGTCAAGAAAGTGGCCACGGGTCACCGGCGTCGTCCCTTGTTGTTAACGGCCGATCGTGGTCGTGGAAAATCGGCAGCGTTGGGAATCGCGGTGGCACAGTTAGTCATGAACAAACCACGAAAAATTTTGGTCAGTGCACCGACGCCCGCGCATGCCGCAACCTTGTTTAGTCATATTAAGTCAAGTTTGGGTATAGAGACCCAAGGTCAGGTAATTGACTATCAAGGCAGCGATATCCGCTATATTGCCCCCGATACCTTGTTACAAGAAACGCCGTTGGCGGACCTTCTTTTGATTGATGAAGCGGCGGCAATCCCATTGCCGATGTTGAGCCAATGCTTACATCAATATAGTCGCGTGGCCATTGCAACCACAGAGCATGGTTATGAAGGAACCGGACGTGCTTTTACGATAAGGCTGAAACAATTACTGGATGCAGAGCAACCACAATGGCGACCATTGAGATTAACTGCGCCAATGCGATGGGCGGATAACGATCCGGTTGAACGTGTGCTAAATGCATTATTCTTGCTCGATGTCGATCCGCCTGAGTTACTGATTAGTGACGACCAAAGCCAACCCGTTAAGTTGGATAATATCGTTGTTCAGCGTTTATCTCCCGCACAGCTATTGAGTGATGAAGCCTTACTGCGTTCATTATTTGCTTTGTTGCTGGCTGCGCATTATCAAACGTCGCCGAATGATTTAGCACGTTTACTTGATGACGATTCAATCATTGTTTGGGTGGGAAGCGTCGCGGGCGAGTTGGTCTCTGTGTGTGTGATCAATGAGGAATGTCGTCTTAGCGCCGACTTGAGCCGGGCGGTGGTTGCGGGGCAACGTCGCCTTAAAGGCCATCTTCTCAGCCAGTCGCTCGCTGCCCACCTCGGCGAACCAGCGATTTTGCACCAGAGCCTTTGGCGAGTTGAACGAATCGCGGTAGCCGAATCTTACCGATATCAAGGGTTGGGTCAGCAGCTTATTACTGCTGTGGCTCAGGAGGCAAGCAAGCTTGAGATATCGTGTCTCGGGGTGAGTTTTGGTGCGACGGCTCGTCTTAGTCGATTCTGGTTGAAGCAGGGGTTTGAACCAATAAAACTTGGCTTGAAGCGCGATCAAGCCAGTGGTTGTTATTCTTTACAAATGGTAAAGCCAATCAAACGGCTAGCGTGGTTGCAAGACGGTGTCGCCTTGTTTCGTCATAGCTTACCAATTCAATGGATGACAACTCATCAGGCCATGGAGGTTGATATTGTTGGCGCTATGATGTGCTTCTTATCTGATAAGCCACTGGCAGGCTGTATAGACCAACAGATTAAAGGATTTATTGCCGGGGGCGTTGGCGTTGATGCGTCATTGGCAAGCCTACAAATGTGGTTACGTCAGCACGTTAAAGCCTTACCTTCGCATCCAGACGATAATGCGCTCTATGTATTGATCAGTCGGATTATTCTTGGCCATTCGTGGTCTACGGTATGTGCGCGGTACGGACTGACGGGTAAAAAACAAGCTGAAGCGATGATCCGTGACTATGTTATGCGCCATGACGTCAGTGAGTGAGTCAGGCCGTTTTGATAGAGCTATTGGTTCAATTTACAGTGTAAAGATAAGGAAGCGCCAAACGTATCAATTTACACTGTAAATTCACATAAGGCTGTTAATAGAAACATATCTGTTAATGCCAACATAGCTTTCACTACAAATACCACGCTCCACGTAAATACCACATTCCATGTAAATGCAGTGCTCCATGTAAATGCAGTGCTCCATGTAAATACAGTGCTCCATGTAAATGCAGCGATCAATGCAAACATAGCCGCCAATGAAACGAGGCTCGGATGAGATTTACAGTGTAAATCGTCCATCATAGAAACTGAGAAACTTACTAAGTAGTGATCAAATAAATCCTATCGTGCTCACGTTTTTACTAGAGATCCTGCTCCCAAAATGACTAAACCTGTATAATTTATTACAAATGAGACATTTGCCCTCAGCGATCTACGACGTAGGCTAACCTAATCGTTGTTAAGGTTGTGGTGAGGCGTGGCGTTTCGTTTTATGACGAGACGAAAACAATGTCATACGGTTGGATCATCATATCGATAAAGCCGTAAGGCGTTTTTGGCAGGGAGCGACATGCTAGACGATATCCTCCGAGTTTCTCAGGATGGGCAACGTGTGTATTTATCGGCCGGTAATACTCAGCACACGAGTGATCAACCGATAGAGAAAAAACAAATTAAGGATTGGTTGGTGCATCACCAGGCCGACGCCTTCTTTTGTTTCGACGATACGATAGAGTCGGCTTTAACCAAGCTGAATACGTCCAACGATGATAGCGAGTCAGAAGACTTTATTATCGCCGAGCGACGGGATGCCACAATAGAAGCCCGTATCGCAGATGATAAGATGACGGCCTATCTTATCGTTAATGGTGCGTGTGGTGGGCGAGGTCTTAAAGGTGATGATATTCTGTCGACACTGCGTGAAGCAAATATTGTTCGTGGTATCAAAAAACCAACCTTACAAAAACTGTTGTCTGCTTCTGGACGATTAAAACCCGGTGAATATCTGGATGTGCCCGTAGCCTTTGGCCGACAGCCAGTGGCAGGAGAAGATGCGCACATTGTCTACTTAATAGAAGACCCCGCCGATCGCGTTCGTCGTCCAAGAGAGCGAGAAGATGGCACGGTAGACATGCGCGATCTCGGTGAAATGGTCATGGTGAAGCAAGGTCAACCTCTCGCAAAACTCGTGCCCGAAACGGCAGGCTATGAAGGCTTTACCGTAACCGGTTCAGTGCTCTCAACGTCATCAGGTAAACCGATGACATTAGCGGCCCACGAGGGCAGCGCATTCAGTAATAAAGATCCTAATATTCTTATTGCGACCATGGCAGGTGTCCCGCGTTTGCAAAATGACGGCGTTGCAGTTGACGATGCGCTGAGTTTAGATGTTGTCGATGTAGGCACCGGTCATGTCAATTTTGAAGGCAGCGTCGTCATTAAAGGCGATGTTGAAGTCGGCATGAAAGTGACAGCGTCGGGGACGGTGACAGTCGGCGGTGTGGTTGAGTCTGCCACGATTACCGCGGGAGCTGATATTATTGTTCAGAACGGTATTATTGGTCGACAAGTTGCTGCGGACTCAGACATCAACTGCATCTTAGTGGCTGATGGCAACATAGTGGCGAAATTTGCTCAATACGCGACCTTGTGCGCAAACAAAAACGTCGAGCTGACCTTGCATGCGATGCATTGTAATACGCAAGTGGGGCAGTCGCTTACGATAAGTGACACCACGAAGCGTAAAGGTACACTGGCAGGTGGGAAACATGAAGTCGGTGAAAAGCTTCAGGCGGTCATTGTGGGGGCCAGTGCGGGGGCACATACCTATATCCATTGTTTTCCGAGGTTACCTCTTCTCAAGCGGCAAATGGTTGAACTGAATAAAGATTGGGAAGATAAAACGGCGCAACTCGATAAAGTAAAAGCGGCGGAAGCGAAGCTAGAAGCGTTACCACCCGCCAAACGTGATGCGGCGATGGTCGAGCGCATTACCTCAACAAGAGATAACTTATTTGAAGCGCTTGATGAAATTGAGAAGGCGATAGAGGAAACAGATACCACGATAGAAGCGTCTTATCGTGCAGCCAGTATCACCGCCACTAAATCACTGCTAAATCGTGTACACTGCACCATTGGAGAAGAAAAACACAGTATAAACTCTGAGCATGGCCCTTCGGTTTTGTTTTATGATAATGCAGCGATAGAGCTGAAACCCTACCAGCAAAATAGCTAGCGTTGATTTGCAGTGTAAACGCAATTTACAGTGTAAATGTTTTATCTTCGGCGACGTATCGTTGCACAAAAAATCGCGTTACTGAGGTAACGCGATTTTTGATTTGAACGCTTCGCATGCGTCTAACCCTTTAGTTCTCTTTGTCCGTATTACTGAAGATATACCCTTGGAAGCCATTAACGAACAGTTCAGAAAGATGAGCGAGCTGCGCTTCTGTCTCAACCCGTGTGGCAATGGTCGTGATATTTAGATTGTGCGCTGTACGACAAATGGAGGCCAGGACATTGTCTTGCGCATCGTCCTCAATATGGCTTGTATACGCGAAATCAATTTTAACGTAATCGGGCTTAAAGCGTTGCAGATAATCAAGCGATTGAAAATTACGGCCGTAATTATCGACCCCGAATTGGAAGCCGGCTTGACGAATTTGATCCGTGAGCAGACCCGTATGATCGGCATAGCGAACAAATGCTCCCTCTGGAATTTCAAAAAGTAGTTGGCCGGCAAGTCTACGGTGTTGACTCAAGATTGTCCCCAGCCAGCGAATAAAGGATGCGTTGGTTATACTACTCAAGGTCAAGTTCACGGCGAGAGGGCCAACACTTGGATCTTGGTCTAGTGTTTTAAGCACATGTGAAACGACGTGTTTATCTAGAATCTCGCCCATTTGAAGTTGTTCTACCGCCCCTAAGAAATGACCGGCGCCATAATAGTTGCCATCTTTTTCAATTGCTGAGAACACTTCCTGATGGAGGCGGTTGGACTGACTGTCAGTGGCTGACTGATATTTGAACACAAAGAGTTCTTTCGCGACGGCCTCATGAAGCAGTGCTTTCCATTGCTGTTTGCCCATCGCCGCATCACCAATAGAATGGTCGATTAAGGTCAAAGGGTGCTCAGGCGTATTTCGTGCCTGTGAGAGTGCGTTGTCAGCTTGTGACAGCAATACACTGGCCTTTTGGTTGCCGCCGCCATTGACCGCTAACCCGACAGCAACCTTGGGTTGTATCAGCTCTGATGGATCCGCTTGCATGTCGACGACTATGGCAATGACGCGTTCGCCTAATACAAGCAAATCCTCAGAATCGGTGTTGGGTGCCAATACGACAAACTCGTCTTTGCTCAACCTTGCCGCTGTCATGCTATCGTCGCTGATAATGGTGGTTGTTAAGTGGTTAGCGAACTGCTCTACGACAAGATCGCCGGCTTCAAACCCCTGGTTTTCATATGCGTCGCTGATAAGGTCCACTTTGATGAGCGCCATTCCACCAATGCCAGACTCTGTTAACCAAGAATTAAGTTGAGCGACATAAAAGCTACGGTTTCCAAGGCCTGATACTGGGTCACGATAAGCGGCTTTTCGCAGGCGGTCTGCCTCTTTTGCTTGTTGTTCAAAATAACGCTTAAGTTGGTCTGTCATGACATTGATCGCATTAACGACCGTTTTGAGATCGGTCGTTGGTGGCAGAGGAATGGGATCGCCAAATTTGTTTTTCGCAATCTCGCCTGCTTTTGCGGTAATACGAGCAAGAGGTCTTAGGGAACGTTGCAGTTGCCAGCCGATAATTAATGAAGCAATGACAAAGATGATTGCCATGATTGTGCCGAGTTGAACAAAGGACTTCCATAGTTGTTTGTAGGCGTAGCCAGGATGGGCAACGACTTCTACTTCAGCAAGTTGCATCCAGCCGCTGGTGATGGTTTGCTTTTCAGTGATGACGGGGAAAATATCTAGATTGATAAACCACTGCGGCACACCTTGGATTTGGACAGGATATTCTCGCGTAATCTCACTGTTATCAGACAACAAGGTAAGATTAACTTCACGATAGAATCCTCCATCAAAAAAAGCGTTTATCACTGATTCGGCTGCCACCTTATCATCCGATTCAAGGTAGGGTGCGAGCGCTAGCCCCATTGAGTTCACGGTATTGTTGACATCAGAGGTTTGTTGACTGAGTAAAAAATTCCGCGTGGTGTTGAGTTCTATACCGAAGACGCCCAGCACTATGCAGAAGAAAATCACCAGCATCCACGTAAATATTTGATTGAATAACGTCATCGGTGTTTACCTATCGTATTGTCTAATCGGTTTTTGCATTTCTAGCGACTCGACACGAGTGCGCAAATCATTCCAAAGGCCAAGCCTTGAGGCGTTGCCCGCTAGTTCACCTTGTCCACGCTCTTTCATTAACCATAATCGGCTACCATTAAAACTATAGATAGGTAACAGATCGCGGCGTAATGACGCGCGTTTAATCTCTGGGTCTAAGTTGTCTAATAGCACCGGCTCGGAAGAAGGGGTTGGGTAATAAGCGACGACCATATGGAATTGGTCAAGGCGGATGGCTTTGACGTAAACAAGCCGCAACTTTTTATCATCGATTCCTAATTCTCGTAGCGAAAAATACTTAGCGATACTAAAATCTTCACAATCGCCAGCAGCAGCACCAAGAAATTCAAGCGGCGTTGCCCAGTAGTCTTTTTGGCCCCACAAGTCGATATCATCAACAAAATACAGTTGGTTGAAAAAATCATTGACGCGGTCGAGCTTATCGAGCTCTGATACATCTTGACTATTTTCGACCATATTCCGCCATGCGGTAACGCGTTTACCTGCACGATCACCGTAAAAGTTAGCGACTTTATCGACCCAGTGTGCTTCCTTTGTCGTCAGTCCAACCGTCCCAAATGAGATAAACAGGATCAGGACAATGATGTGCCATCGCTTCATTACTGATTGTCTCTCTCTTCTAAGGACTTAGTGACATCGCTTGATGCGTCGTTATGTCCAAACATAGTTTAATTTGACCAAGGTCTACTCAGTTTGCCATACCTTAAACATGAGTCATAGCAGTGCAAGATGGCTTTCTAAAAACGCAACTTACTGATATCAAAATAATGTCGAAAATACTGCGCCTCGATGGACTTTTCCTCGTATCAGTGTGGGTACCTTCAAGTTTAGATGAGCGAGTCACTTTTCACCGTATTGCTAGGAACAGGGTGACTTTGGTTAAACCATAAAAAGTCGCCTGGTAGGCACCATGTATAGATGAAAATCAACTTGTTAATCAGCGTTTTCCTGCGCAAAATAGTGGAAAGTAAATGAATGGGAGAGAGCAATGGATTTGTCCGATATTCGACGAGAATATACAAAAGGGGGATTGCGTCGCGACGATTTGCCGAGTACGCCAATGGATCTGTTTGAGCACTGGCTGCAGCAAGCGATTGATACTCAGGTGCCCGATCCGACCGCGATGACGATTGCGACTGTTGATGAGCATGGGCAGCCTTTTCAACGCATCGTGTTATTGAAAGATTTTAACCAAGATGGCTTTGTATTTTATACCAATCTAGGCAGTCGCAAAGCGCTACACCTCAAGGAAAATAGCCAAATTAGTTTGCATTTTCCCTGGCACTTTATCGAGCGGCAAGTCCACATTATGGGTGAAGCCGTGCCTTTGAGTAAAAAAGACGTTTTTAAATATTTTACGTCTCGTCCAAAGGAGAGCCAAATTGCGGCGTGGGCGAGTAAGCAGAGTGAACGATTGTCTGCGCGATCGGCGCTAGAGGGAAAATTTTTAGAGCTGAAAAAGCAGTTTGAGAAAGGTGAAGTGCCGGTCCCCACTTTTTGGGGCGGTTATCGTGTGATACCTAAGAGCATTGAGTTTTGGCAAGGCGGTGCGCATCGTTTGCATGATCGATTCTTGTATCAACGGCAAAAAGATGAAAGCTGGGACATTGAGCGCTTAGCACCGTAAACCTGCGGAAGAGGCCAATATAGCGATATATTGGCCTCTTTGTTTGTCGTTTTGTGTCATTAATCTCGAAGCACGATAGAGAGCTGTTGGGTTAACAGGCTTTCTGGTATTGCAGATCCAAACCCTTGCGCGAGTGCGCGTTCAAGTAGCGCCGCTTTGGAGTCAGCCTCGAACTTCTCGCGTAAGTGCGCAAAGTGGTTTTCGATGGTTTTGACGGAAACGGATAAGGTGTTTGCAATGCTCTGCGGCTTTTTGCCGTGTAAATGAAGGAATAGAACTTCCTGCTCACGCGCAGTGAGATGGATATGTGATTGGTGGTGGTGATGATCCGTTTGCGCTTCTTCCGGATGTGTCACCGCATGACATATCCAGTGACCCACTTCTAAAATAGCGGTATCACTCAGCTCTTGGCCACAAAACATCACACCGCACACTTCACCCTTGTCATTATACCAAGGCGTTTTTGTAAATAAGTGCGCGTACCAGCGGCCGTTCGCGTAAGGATGAATGTCGAGTACACGAAGACGCTTACCCGTTTCCATCACGTAATGATCCTGTGCCTGAAATTGACGCGCAAACCGTGTGGTAGGGCTAGGCATATCGTAGTCAGTTTTACCGATACAGTCTTGTGGCTGTTCGAGGCCGATGAGCCGGCAATATTCAGTGTTGGCATAAACAAACACTGAATGCGTGTCTTTACAGCCCCAACAACCGGGGAGCTGCTCAAGCATAGACAAAGCTGGAGGCACGGGGGAGGGAGAGAGCGGGTGATTCATATAGCTTACCGACGCGTTATTATTGTTTTGAGAGTAACGATTCTGGGTCGATAGTGAAAAGTCGACAAGCTATTGGAGCATAAAAAAAAGCCGGCATAAAGCCGGCAAAGACAAGATTTCCCCGAAGGGAGTTATCCTGTACGACGTGTAGAAGAGGTTGTCTAGATAATTCACTCATACCATGAGGGTAGTTGATATAAGCTCCTTATCTGACTGCACCTAACAGTGTTAGGAACTGCAAACGCGTCTATCGGGACAAATTGCGTTTACAGACTTTACTATATCTAGAAGATTAGACGTTGGGTAGGGGGGCTTTGACCTATTGACACAGGATAAAGCAACTTAATATCAAGATTGTTATGCTGCAAGATGGCAGAGCCGGTAATAGGCGAGTTAACTTTGGGTGGGTAAACGTAGTAAGCGTAAGTAAGAAACGTCCGATATAAAAAACGCCGCTTTTTTAGCGGCGTTTGTTTTATATGTGGGTGAATGCTTAATTTAGCGAGTTTTAATGTGTCTGATAACTCGAAAACCAAGGTAATTAGCACTGGTGTTCTCACCCAACTCTAGACGCTCAGAGGCACGTGAACGCTGAGGAGAGAAGTTCCAAGCGCCACCACGTGCAAGTGGCGTGTCACTGCCAACCCACTCCCAGACGTTACCCGCGGTGTCATAAACACCGAATGGATTAGGCGGAAAGCTTTTCACGGGGGAGGTACGATCGTTAGACCAGACTGTGCCGCTCCAACCGGTATTCGCATTTCCCACGCCAATGTCATTGCCCCACCAATAGTCACTTTCTGTGCCGCCGCGTGCCGCGACTTCCCATTCAACGTCGTTAGGAAGTGCATAATGTTGCCCAGTTTGCTGGCTGAGCCAATCAATATAGGCGTTGGCGTCGTCTTGGTTAACACACACAACGGGCGAATCAGCCGCTTGATCAAAGCCTGGCTGACGCCAATCTGATTCTAAACTTTGACTGATTTCACCGTTTACCAGCGTATTACAGCCATTGCCTTGTTCCGCGGCAGTGACATACCCAGACGCAGTGACAAAGGCATCAAACTGCTCGACGGTGACAGGTGTGGCGCCTATCGCGAATGATTGCTGAATTGCCACGTTTTCGCGCGCATCAGGGCCCACTTTGTACTCACCGGCGCCAATGACCACCATTTGCGGTGCTTCCAGATTTTTTGCAACGGGATCAGTAAACTTTTTGCCTGGACTGGGCGGCTGGTTTGGCTGCTCTCTAAGCTTGGCCCATACCACTTGATCTTTACCTAGATAAATTTCTCGATCATAGGGAATAAAGCCGGGTTTGGTCACCGTCAGATCGTGATTACCAACCGGTAACATCAGCTCGACGGGTGTACTGCCATAAGTCACATCGTTGATGGTTACGTTGTCATCATAACGGTTAGAGCGGACAGTCACGTTTACCCAACGTTTTGCCTGCTGCTTACGCTGTGCTTGTTTCTGTGCTTGTGTCGTCTCAACACAGTATCTGTCTTCCAAATCAAGCAAACGGCATGAGGCTGTCTTATCCGGACGGCTCACCAGCTCTGCTTTTATCCGAGTAGTGTAATCCGTGCCACCGGTAAAGCCCGCGTCCATGATCTCGCTGTTGGTCACGTGAATATTGAACGCCACGTTATCAATATTTTGTTTCACAGCGTCTGATTCGGTAACAAAGTTGGTTACCTGACCACGGAACTCTCGAATGGCTTTCTGCATGGTCAAGGTCTTGCCTTGATTTGCACAGGAAGACAATGTCATGTTTGGCGAACAAGTCAGGCTATGGACAACCTCAATGGTGTCTTTCTGCGTTAGCTCTTTGCGCAGACGCTCTGCACGGGCTTCGCGCATCGCTTCATGCAAGTTTTCTAACGTCGTTGCCAGCAATGCTTGCTCACGCTCGAGTTGTGCCAGATGTTTTTTCTGCTCAATAATCGCGGTTTCGTTGGCAGCCTGTTCGCGCTGCTGATCATTCACCTTCTGCCATGTTTGTTGGTAGGCCTGCTGATACGGGCTAATATCTGTGCTCGGATCGGCAATTAAATCCTGAAATTTTGCATCGAGCTCTGCTTTTGCATTGCTGCGTTTGCGCTTCAGGTTGCTCAGCTCATCTTCTAACGTCGCGCGCTTAACCAGAAGGTCATCCAACTTCGCCTGCTGCAGAGCCAGTTCATCGTTTCGAGACTCCAGTGAATCTTCTTTATCACGGAGTTTCTCTACCAACTCACTGACCGGATCGAGATTATCAGCGGAAGACGCGTTTTCAGCGAACGCCAACTCGGTTAGCAGTAGGGGAGGGAGCGCTAAGCATAACGCTTTTAAATATTTCGTTGTCATAGTTCCCTTGCTTACGCATGTCGCAATAATAATACCTATGTCCAAAAAGTAGACTATCACGGAAACCCGTGTTGCCACGCAAACCGTGTTAATTATTTGACGGCAGTCAGCATTCTGCGACGTGATCGGTGCAACTGTGCTCATGGTTTTAGGTTTATGGAAGATTACCTTAAGCGGTCCCATGCTTCAAATAAGATTGCATGATGACGGATTAAATCGGAAGAATGATCAAGGGGTTGATCGCCCGCGATCGCACCGAAACGATGATCAAGAGAGGCTTGTCCCCATCGAACCTTGACTAACGCCTTGATATTAAATTGTTTAGTTAGATTTATATCGTCTTTTTTCATCTTGTTAGTCTTGCCTTTTCGATGATCAATCGTAAAAACATGAGGGATCCTTCGCATTTTCAAGGTCAAAATGACATTCGCCGTAAAAAATGCGGTACTTGATCATAGTTCCGAAAAATTGCCATGATGGAAACCACATCCTGTGTGATTGGTCGTTTTAGCTATTAGTTATCCGAGAACAATGGTTAGCCGAGAACAATAGTTAGCTGAGAACAATGGTTAGCTGAGAACAGAGAAGCATTCGCGAATGGGAAGAAAGCGTGCCAGAATAAAGAAGGGTTAACAGACGATGAGCCAAAGATCGTGAATAAGGGAGGAGCATAATGGCTGCATCACCGAAGGTTTCAGAAGTCATTGCCTTACCCAGACAGCCACGGCACCACAGTCATGACTACAAACAAGTGGTCATTGGGCTGCAGGGGCAAACGGAGTTTGATGTTGGTGGACGAGGAAGTCTTATTGGTCCAGGACAGGGCTGTTTAGTCGCGGAATCTCAAGAACATGCTTTTACTGGCGTGGGACGAAACGAAATTTTAGTGATTAACCTTCCTTCGCAAGAATGGTCAGAGCAAGCGTTAATGCATGAAAATATTGCGCGCTTATTTGCTCGTGAGCCTTATTTTCAATTAGATACTCACGCACAAATACTGATCAAAGCATTATCGGCAGAGATGATTGCCAATCCCTCCGATCCTTTGCTCAGTCGTGCCTGTGCCGATACGTTAATGTGTGTGTTGCACCGTCACTTCCGGGATCATGTCTCTCCTCGTCGCGATGGCCATCGATTAAATATGGATATTATCGATCGCTATATTCATCAGCATATCAGCCGTAAGATCACAGTTGCGCAATTAGCGGGCAGTGTTTTCTTGGCAGAAAGCCAGTTTCATCAATTATTTAAACAACAAGTCGGAACCACTCCGCATCAATATGTACTGGATAAACGCTTTGCAATGGCAAAGCAGCTTATCAAAGACAGTGATCTGACCATGGCTCAAATTGCAGACAGTTGTGGTTTTTCTAGTCAAAGTGGATTTACTAATGCGTTTTCGCGCTATTTTGGTTTGTCGCCCGCCAGGTTTAAATGCACACCTTAAGCCAAAGATTATCGCAATTTACCCAGCATTACGTTGCACCACATCGACTCAGCTGCCGATCATTTGTTACGCCTCTATAGCGATCGGCGGCTTTATTTGTTAATCATCGGAGGATTTTGCAATAATGCCGGTGTTTTTTGTAAGACCTTACTGATAGACCACGCATAGAATCGATCGCAGAGTAACAATGACGTAACATTTTCCTGCCCGAGTTTGGGAGGACGTGAGTGAGGATACCGCTATGTTTAAAGCCATCGATGCTATGCAGCCCTCGTTTATCGAGCGCCCATTAGCGAAGATTTGGTCTGAAATCTCTCCGCTTTATTGTGTTGACGAAAGTGAGTGGCTGAAAGAACTCATTCCGCTTGCGCAAGCCTCAGAAAATGAGCGAGAGCAAACACGTCGTCAAGCGACTCAGTTAATTGAGCGGGTACGTGCTGATAAAAAAGCCGTACAAATGATTGATGCGCTGTTGTTGGAATACAGTTTAGACACACGGGAAGGCATTCTGTTGATGTGTCTTGCCGAAGCTCTGATGCGGGTCCCCGACGCGCATACTGCTGATGCGCTTATTCGTGACAAACTCAGTGTTGCTGACTGGAAAGCACATTTGCGTCACTCTGATTCCTTATTTGTCAACGCTTCCACCTGGGGGTTAATGCTAACAGGTAAAGTGGTGACCTTAGATGAGAGCACCGAAGGCAAACCGGCGTCAGTGATCAATCGCCTTGTGAATAAAATGTCTGAGCCAGTGATTCGCCAAGCGATGCATCAAGCGATGAAAATCATGGGTCATCAGTTTGTGCTTGGGCGCGACATTGATGAGGCGCAGAAAAACGGCGAAGGCCCGCGCACGAATGGCTTTACGTACTCGTTCGACATGCTCGGTGAAGCGGCATTAACTCAAGATGATGCCAAAGCCTATCTCAACGATTACTTACAGGCGATTGAGTCCGTCGGCGAGGCGAAAGCCAGTTATCAAGGACCGTCACCATCCGTCTCAATCAAGTTGTCTGCCTTGCATCCACGTTATGAAGCGGCAAATCAAGATCGCATGATGACAGAAATGTTTGAGACGGTTCTGGTTTTGCTCAAACGTGCGCGTGAAAAAGATGTTGCGATCACCATTGATGCGGAAGAAGCGGATAGGTTGGAGCTTTCGCTTGCGCTATTTGAAAAGCTATATCGCGACCCTGTGGTGAAAGGTTGGGGTAAGTTTGGTTTAGTGGTGCAAGCGTACTCTAAACGCGCGCTACCTGTGATCACTTGGTTAGCGGCTTTAGCAAAAGAACAAGGTGATGTGATCCCAATGCGGTTAGTAAAAGGCGCTTATTGGGACAGTGAAATTAAACTGTGTCAGCAAACTGGGCATCACGGTTATCCGGTATTTACCCGCAAAGAAGGGACAGACGTTTCTTACCTAGCCTGTGCACGCTTCCTACTTAGCGAGCATATACGCGGTCTGATTTATCCGCAATTTGCCAGCCATAATGCCCACACGATTGCGGCGATTGCGTCTATGGCGACACATAATGACTTTGAGTTCCAGCGCCTACATGGCATGGGCGATGCGCTTTACAATCACGCCAAAGCCTTGTTCAACACCGAAGTGCGTATTTATGCGCCAGTCGGCAGCCATAAAGATTTGTTGCCTTATCTGGTTCGCCGTTTGTTAGAGAACGGTGCCAATAGTTCGTTTGTACATCGTTTAGTTGATGCACGTTGCCCGATTGACGATTTGATTGCCGATCCGGTTGATACTTTGTGTGCTAATCACACCTTGCACAACGATCGCATTCCTATGCCGCAAGATATTTTTGGGCCCGCCCGTAAAAACTCGCAAGGTGTCGCGACGGATATCGAATCAGAATGGCAACCCTTCCAGGACAGTGTTGTTCCTTTCATGGGCGAGTACCAATGGCAGGCTGGCCCCATTGTTAACGGTCAGCGTCTGAAAGGCGATACGCATGAGATAACCGCGCCCTATGATCGTAATGAGTCCGTAGGTCACGTTGATTGGGCAACGGCTGAACAGGTGAATAACGCCCTCGATATTGCGGCACAGGCTTATCCGACATGGCGAGATACCGAGGTTAGCCAGCGTGGTAAGTACTTACTTGACCTTGCTGATAAACTAGAAGCAAATCTGGGTGAGCTGGTGGCGATCTGTCATCGTGAGGCGGGTAAAACTATCCACGATAGCATTGATGAAGTCCGAGAGGCCGTCGATTTTTTACGTTATTACCCCGAGCAGGCTAAAGCGTTGCAAACGGAGCCACTGGCCTATCAAGGCTTCGATGGACAAGCACAATCGGTGACCTATCAAGGACGCGGTGTCTTTACATGTATCAGCCCTTGGAACTTCCCATTAGCGATTTTCCTCGGCCAAGTTGGCGCGGCGCTTGTGGCCGGTAATACTGTCGTGGCCAAGCCGGCCGAACAGACATCTATTATTGCTTATCGCGCGATTGAGTTGCTGTTAGACACTGGGATCCCTGCTGGGGTGATTCAGCTATTACCTGGCAGTGGCCCTGTGGTGGGAGCCCCTCTCACTGAGGATACGCGTATTGCAGGGGTCGCATTTACCGGATCCACACCAACAGCACAGCGTATTACCCGCACCTTGGCAGAGCGCGATGCCGATCCTGTGCCAGTTATCGCGGAAACCGGGGGGCAGAATGCAATGCTAGTGGACAGTACGGCATTGCCCGAGCAGGTGGTGCGCGATGTATTGCGTTCTGCTTTCGCCTCTGCGGGTCAGCGCTGTTCAGCATTGCGTGTGCTTTATATTCAAGAAGACATTGCTGACCGCGTGATTGGCTTAATAAAAGGGGCGATGGCGGAGCTGTCTGTGGGACGCCCAGAGCGGCTATCAACCGATGTGGGGCCAGTGATTGATCAAACGGCGAAAGACAAGCTTCTTGCTCACATAGAACAGATGAAGCGCAGCGGTAAGTTGGTCACGCAAGTTCCACTCTCTGAAGATTGTGATAAAGGAACGTTTGTGCCACCAACGGCGTTTGAAATCCGCAGTATTGATCAACTGAGTGAGGAGCATTTTGGTCCCATTCTACATATTGTTCGCTATCGCGCGGATGCGCTCGATAAGGTGATTGATGATATCAACCAAACAGGTTTTGGCTTAACCATGGGGGTGCATAGCCGCAATGAAACGACCTGCGCCCATATTGAGCATCGTGCTCGGGTAGGTAACTGTTATGTCAACCGTGATCAGGTCGGCGCTGTCGTTGGCGTTCAACCCTTTGGCGGTCGCGGCTTATCGGGAACTGGGCCTAAAGCGGGTGGACCACACTATCTGTATCGCTTTACGCAAGCATCAGTAAACGTGCAACAAGTCGGTTGATATCAGGATCAGGAGAAGCGTCATGCATCAATTAAATAGCGTTTTAGAGCAGTGTGAAGCGGTTTGGGAAGACTGGAATGATCAAACTGTCGCCGGTCGCATTGCGTTATTGCAACGGTGGTCTGACACGGTCGCCGCTCGCGGCGATGACTTTGCCCACGCAGCGAAGATGATTCGTTTTCAGTGTGAGAACGCTCAGCGCTTGCTCGATAAGGTTCACGAATTGCCTGGCCCGACAGGTGAAACGAACGAGCTGTATACGGCAGGAAGAGGGACTATCGCCATGACAGGTGATGCGTCTCTGACGTCTATTGCTTTGTGTGGTCAGTTAGCGGCTGCGTTGGTGGCGGGTAACTGTGTCGTCGTGAGCGTGGAAGGTTCGCATGCGGACAATGCCGACGCGGTCATGGCGGATCTTGTTAAAGCTGGATGCCCAGATAGAGTTGCTGTACGTGTCGATCTTGAGGTGTGCAGTGATCTATTCAAGCATCCGCAGGTCGTTGGCGTAGCGACGACTGGAACCAAAGAACATGTGCGAGACGTCAATCGTCAGCTCGCACAACGACAGGGTGTGATTGCGACACTGGTTGCGGAAACCGACATTGAGCAGTATTCAGTGATTGGTAGCCCTGACTATGTGTTGCGTTTCGTGACCGAATGCACCCGAACCATAAATATCACTGCTGTAGGTGGTAATGCCACGCTTCTGGAACTCGGTAGTGGTGAACATTAACTTTCCAGAAATGGCCCCAATTGGGGCCATGCAATTGAGGGACACATATGATAGACAATAGCTATGCCATCAGTGCAACCTTTCTGGCATATCTCATCATGATGCTTGCCATTGGTGTGTATGCCTACAAACGGACTTCTAACTCCGAAGATTATTTCCTCGGTGGCCGGTCGTTAGGCCCATGGCCCGCTGCGTTGTCAGCAGGGGCATCAGACATGAGTGGGTGGTTGCTGCTTGGGCTTCCTGGCTATGCCTACGCTGCGGGAATGGAATCACTTTGGCTTGCGGGCGGTTTGTTGTTGGGCACTTATCTTAACTGGTTAATTTGTGCCAAACGCCTGCGGACTTACAGTATTGAAGCAGATAACGCGCTGACGTTACCGGAATTTTTTGCTCGCCGTTTTGAGGATAAATCAAAATTGCTGCAAACCATCTCTGCTTTCTTCATTTTGCTTTTCTTCCTTTTCTACACCAGCTCAGGCTTGGTTGCAGGGGGTAAACTGTTCACCACGGTATTCGGGTTTGATTACACAACCGCGGTGGTGATTGGCACGATTTGTGTTGTGTCATACACCTTGTTTGGTGGCTTCTTGGCGGTATCTTGGACTGACTTGGTGCAAGGACTGTTGATGGCCGCGGCCTTGTTGATCGTGCCGTTTGTTATCATGGACGGCAGCATTTTCAAATTGGGCCGTGATGTTGCCGCAATCAACCCTGAGCTGATGACGTTATGGCGTGATGTAGATGGTGAGCCACTCACTTGGATCAGTATCGTCTCTTTGGCGGCCTGGGGCTTAGGTTACTTTGGCCAGCCACATATCTTGGCGCGTTTCCAAGCGACTCGCTCCAATAAAGACATTACCACGGCGCGTCGTATCGCAGTGGGTTGGTCTGCATTATCCATGGTCGGTGCGGTCTTGATCGGTTTAGTGGGTATTTTGTACGTGCAGAATGATATGTCAGGCACCCTGGCTGATGGTGAAAAAATCTTCATGTTGTTGGTCAATGCGGCATTCCATCCAGTGATTGCAGGTATCCTGTTGGCGGCAATTTTAGCGGCGATTATGAGTACAGCAGATTCTCAACTATTGGTATCGTCGTCTGCGCTCGCGGAAGATTTTTACAAGCAAGTTTTCCGTCCGGACGCATCGACCCAAGAAGTGGTCATGGTCGGTCGTGGTGCGGTTATCTTGCTGTCTGCGATTGCGCTTGGCTTAGCCATGGACCCTGATAGCTCTGTTCTGGGTCTGGTGTCTTATGCTTGGGCTGGCTTTGGTGCCGCATTCGGTCCTGCCTTGTTGCTCAGCCTGTTCTGGCGTGACATGAACCGCAATGGTGCGCTGGCTGCGATTCTTGTGGGCGGGATTACCGTGGTGGTTTGGAAACAAATACCTGGCGGTATCTTCGATTTGTATGAAATCGTCCCTGGCTTCTTGTTTGCGGGCTTGAGTGCCATTATCGTAAGTAAGTTGACGGGCGGGCCAACTGATTCTGTTACTAAACAATATGAATCATATGAAAAGAGCTTAAAGACTATGCCTTAAACGCAATGAGCGTATAAGCCCATTGGTTTATCCTGCATGTGAAACTTATCAGGGAGCGTTTAACGCTCCCTTTTTACATCATCATCACGCAGTATCATTGCTTTGGCGAACACAGTTACGTCCATCGCGTTTGGCCCGGTATAAGGCTTGATCGGCTTTCTTTAACCCATCGACATAGTCTGATGCCTGGTGGTTACTTGCCACGCCAATACTGACGGTAATACTAAGCGAGGGAGCAATATCGTTTAGATCTAACGCCGCAATTCGGCGTCTTAAGCCGTCAAAATAGCGATAACCGTCTGCAGGCGTTCCCGCTAATAAAAGCGTAAATTCTTCACCGCCCCAACGAGCGATATGACGCAAATGTGTCTGCTCGCGAAGAAGTAAGCTACCGACTCGCTGAATAATTTGATCCCCCACCAGGTGAGAATAGTGATCATTAATGCGTTTAAAATGATCAATGTCTAAGATCGCGACTTGCAAATCTGTCCCGGATTGGCGCGATTCTTCGAATACCTGATGCCAATATTCATCAAAGGCTCGTCGATTGGCCAGTCCAGTGAGGGCGTCTTCTTTAGACATTCGTTCGAAGTCATCGGCTTGGGCTTGTAAGGCCTGGGTTTTCTCTTCGACTAACGCTTCGAGTTGGATAGCTTTTTTCTTCATGTGTCGAATACGCCACATAAACGCGGCGTAGGCCGCAAGCACAGTCAGCAAAAAGCCTAGCGCTCGCACATCAGCGCGTTGCCAAAGTGATGGCATAACGCTGAAGTGATAACTGAGCACATCATCACTCCAGTCGCTATAAGGATAGCGAGCACTTACTTTAAAAGTGTAATCACCTGGTGGTAGGTTCGTATATTCGGCAATATGGTTTTCATGTCGGTATGCCCAATCAGATTCGAACCCTTTTAACTGCGTTCGATATTGGATTTGCTCCGGCATGGTATACCCGAGGGCGGCATAGGAAAACAAGATACGGTTGGTCCTCGCTGGTACCTTTCCCGTCGTTTCAGGGTTAATCTCTTTGCTATCGAACCGCACGCTTTGCATGACAATGGGTAAAGGGTGACTCAGTAGTTGGGATAACCGAGTCGGATTAACGCTAGTAACGCCTTTGGCAGTGGCAAAAATAATGTCTCCACGTGATGTTTTGGTTGCCGCAGGGTTTGAGCCACCGTTAGCTTGGCTGTTCAGCATGCCGTCACTTTGATCGTAATGTTCAAAGTCGATACGCGAGCGTGTTTTATCTGCAACTTGATGGGCGTGATCATAATTGATACGCCAGATACCTCGGTTACTGGATAGCCAAAAGCTTTGATCATCACCTTTCACAATTTGAAAGAACTTATCAATTGGTAGGCCCTGCGGTCTGCCGACTAAAGCTTGGTGGCCGTCAGCTTGTCGATAGCGCACAATACCGCGATCGGTGGCCATCCAAACGTACCCCGGCTCGTGGAAAAAGCCAAAAACATATTGAGCCTGCTCTTGTGCAGAAAAATCGAGCGTAGTGATTGTCTTTTCTAACAGATAGCTGGCACCGCGTCCGGTGCCAATCCATAGCTTATCGGTGTCATCAAATGCCAGCGACATAATGTAGCTGCCAGGTAACGCACTGTTTTGGCTATGATAGAGAGCCTGTTTTTGATAAGGCACTGATGCTGCGGTTGGTGATTTGCTTTGGTGTTGATCAAACTCGACTAAGCCACGTGGTGTTCCCACCCATAAGACGCCATTACGTTCGACAACTGCTCGTATTTCGCTATCTGGCAATTGGTCATTGATGGTGTTGGCCGCCGTGAGTGAGCCTTGGTGCCAGTAGTAGAGCCCTTTTTGATAAGTCCCTACCCATAGTCCGCCTTGCTGTCGATGCGCAAGACTAAGGACTGAAATATTATCGGCGAGTACGCGTGCGTTGCCCGCTATCGTATTAATCTGACTCAATCCTTCGCTGGAACCCGCCCAAACAGTATCGCCGTCACCTCCCAGTACGGTGCGCACGTAGTTACCTGCGAGTCCATTATCTTTGGTTAAGGTGACAAAAGGGGCGTAACGAAGCCGCATTGCTCCGCCGTTAGTGCCTATCCAGATACTGCCCTCATTATCCTCAAACCATGAAAGAATACGATTATTCGGGAGTCCTCGATGACCATCCAGGAAGTCGAGATGATTGTCACGCAGGTGTGCGATCCCACGGTTGAGTGTGCCAAACCAATAGGTCCCGCGGCTGTCTTGTTCGACCATGGTGATCGCTTGGTTGAGCAATGCGCTTGCCAGTGGCGTCCAACGTTCGTTTTTATAGCGCCATGCACCGCTTTCAGATCCCACTAACAATGCGCCATCTTGACTGCTGGAAACATAAAATGCTTTGGTAAAAAGGTTATGAAACGAAAGATGAGCGGCGCCGGCATGTTTGGAAAGCTGGTAAACACCGTCCTCAGTGGCGGCATAAACATGGCCTTGATCGGTTTGTGCTAAGTGGTAACTACTGGTCGTCTTAATAAAATGCTGAGGGTCGGGGCTTGGCTGCCTCAGCTGTTTGGACGTGTAATAGAGCACGCCCATCCCCTCTATAGCAAGCCACAATCCTCCAGACTGGTCATGCAGCGCATCGTTAATTAAGCTTGGTGCCACCGGTAAGTTCTGCCAAGAAAAGCCGCTGCGCATCACTAGGCTGCCGCGAGCGCCCCCTGCGTATAATTGGTTATCAGGTCCAGTGGCGAGTGCACGGGTACCGGAGTCTTGCATGTGCGTGTTCGGGCCGCGATCAAACAGGACAAATTCGAGTCCGTTGTAGCGAGCGACGCCTTCCCACGTTGCAAACCACAAGTAGCCATCAGAGGTCTGTTCAATGGCATTGATGCTGTTATGCGGCAACCCGTTGGCCGTTGTCCATGTTTCAATAAAATAGTCAGAAAGCGGGTTATCATCCGCATAGCCTAACGGTGTAAAACCAAGCCAGCAAAAAAGTAAAGTGCATACAAGACGTTGGGCTAGTCGTGTGGGGAAAAGTTTTTGTACGTTCCTTGGATGCATCTTTTGTTCTTTGCTCCGATTGCAAGTAGACTGGCGATTCTATCTTAATCACTGATTGATTCTTGGACATTGTGGTCAGGTTTTAACAGCAAGTTGAGAGAGATCACACCAAAAATATGAACATCAAGCAGATGTGACCTTTGATGATGCAGTTTATGGCGATTCGCCAGCAATTATTAACACAAATCGATCGCGGGCTACTTGCTCCGGGGAAAAAGTTACCGGGGGAGCGACAGCTCGCGGAGACGTTTTCGACTACGCGCGTGACCTTGCGCGAAGCGCTTGCTGTATTAGAAGCAGAGGGGCGCTTGTATCGGCGAGATCGTCGAGGTTGGTTTGTCGCACCCACGCCGTGTCCTTATGATCCGACTCAGTTAAGCGATTGGCAGGAGTATTTTGGACCGTATGGTGGCCAGTTTGTTTGGCATGCTCAAACCAAGAAGATGGCTGATGCTGCGATCAGCGATCACATGTTACTTCCTCCTTTCGGTCAAGTGTATGAAGGCGAGGGGCGCGTATGTATCGAGCAATTACCGGTGGGATGGATACGGACGTTTCTGCACCCTGATTTCTTCCCCGCTGTGTGGGAGACTGGTGACAAGGCGAGGCTAGATCATACGATACGCACTAACCGGGCGCTTGCAATGGCTGAGGTCAGTTGGTCAAGTGCTTGGGAGGCGCTCGCATCGTCGCAAAGTGGTGGCTTAGAGGTCGCGCCAGGCACACCGACATTGACGTTGACACGCTATTGGCGGATACCGCAAGCAGACACGTGGCAAACCGTGCGTATTGATCAAGAATGGTGGCGGCAACATGCAGTTGCGCTGTGTGGACGATCCACTAACCAGAAGAGCGGATCAGCACAACAGGTTGATTAAGTCTTCAATACTGAATGCGCGCGTCACTAAAGGATGATCAGTCGTCCGCACATTGGGGTTAGCGTTAAAATGGACAGTACGCATGTGTGCGTTAATCCCTGCTTGGATCCCTTTGTTGGTATCGTCGATAAAGATGCATTGCTCTGTGGGGCAGGCCATATTCATTGCGGCATAGTGAAGGAGATCAGGGGCAGGCTTCCAGCTGTTAGTGTCAAAGGCACTGAACAAGCGATGTTGGAAATAAGGCAGCAGCTTGGTGAGTGCTAATGCGTGTTCCATTTTTTCAACAGGGCCATTGGAGGCGACACAGATATCAATACCTTGCTGATTAAGCGTCTTGATTAGCGTTTCTATGCCTTTAACTGGTTGCAGCTCCGCTTCAAAGTACTGATGGCATAAATCACGAAAACGCGGCTCGAGCTGGTCGATAGGGATATGTGCGCCGCTTCGCTCACATGTGCTTTGCAGTACATCTGAGAGCTTTCCACCTTCGAAGTGATCAAGAGATTCTTGTAAGCTAATCACGACGCCAAATGTCGCGAAAGTTTCCACCAAGGCTTTATGCGATAGTTTCTCTGAGTCAACCAGCGTGCCGTCGCAATCGAATATGACGCAGCCAACTGGGGCCTTAAATCTGTTGTAAGACATAGTCACTCCCTTGTTCCTCTCCTTGTATCCTTAGATGCGCACGGTCAATCAACAAGTCGATGACATCGGAAATGCCAACTGTGTCTTACATTCTTGCCTGTTTCGTTATCAAAGTTAGTCAGGGATCGACTTTTGCCATACCCAATATTGGCGATGGATGATCACCGCTGACACTTCAATTAAAGGTAGGCACTTCAATCAAACGCAGGCCATCATTTAATTTTGATCATCGTTTATCCAAGGGAACAGTGTTTGACGTTGAGAGGGTGTCAGCGCTTCAACGCAGGCAACGTTGCGCTCAGGGATAAGTGCGGGATCTTGACCATAATGCTCAAGCGCACGCGACATGCTTGATTCTCGAATTAAATGGAAGCATGGATAAGGAGAGCGATTGGTAAGGTTTTCGCTATCTTCTGGGGCACAGCCGTCAAAACAGTATTCAGGATGAAAACTCGCGACCTGGAACCGGCCACGCCAACCGTAATGATCAATCAGCGCATCGGTGGCTTCAACCAGTGCAAGGTAGTGATCAAAGCCTGCTAGTGCATCGGGGACGACGACCACGGTTGTATCTGTGATGGTGGCGTCTGTCTGCGTCAGATGCACAAATGCGTGATAAATCGCTTCGAGGATGGCGTCATCATCCGTTGCATAACAGATATCTAGCCGAATTTGTTGGTTGCGACGGGGCTTGGCGGCGAATGGACAGAGATTTAGTCCGATCACGACATCATCGAGCCATGCATCCATTTGTGTTTGTACCGTATTCATAAAAGATCGCTCATAGGAGTGGCGCATTAGCAGATAACGACTACGTCTTGGGTTATTAGTGTTTTTGTGGCTGAGATTGGTAGGCTTTGGTTCCCCATAGCGGAACCGTCGAAAGACTATGTTTAAAGCTGCCTGACGTTTCTTTGGTCGAGTACGACAAATACATAAGCGTTTGATTTTTAGCATCGAAAATACGACGAATTTTCATTGACTTAAAAAATATACTTTTCGACTTTCTAAATACTATTTCGCCGGATGTACTTTTATCGATATTGGCAAGCATCTCGGGCGTAATCTCGCCAGTTTGTCGGCATGAAATCGCGCTGTCGCTTGGATCAGAAAAGCTCAAATCAGCCTCAACAGACGCAACATGGCATGTGACGCCACTGACCACAGGATCGACAAGGTGATTGAGTTTAATGTCTTTCATGGTGAACATGCCTAAGCTGACATCGCCCACTTCATCGTTTTCACAACCGACTAGTGTCGCCGTTAAAGCCAAAATCAATAGCGTTTTTCTCATCGTTATACCCCTTGTTAAGTTGTGGTCGAAGTGTACCACAGCCAATACTAGGTATGGGGTATCAATCAGCGTTTATCGCCGGCGTAGTAGATAAGGGGGGGGGGCTAATTGGCTATCAAAACGAGAAGCTGAGTGCCACATTTATGGCACATCAGTTATTACGAAATTGCGCGTCGCCATCTTTACCGGACAGAGACTCTGGCTCGAATGTCAACAACACGTGTGCGGCATCACAATAGCTACCGGTGTCAGCAAATGTTTTGCGTGCTGCAGCAATCTTGCGTTCGGCAATCCGACGGATATTTTGCGTGTTCGTTTGGTTGCTGAATGTCATTTGCTGGCTGATCATTTCTTGTCCAAACGTCGATTTGCAAATAGCCTCATTCTTTCCTGTCACCAGCTGTTCGGCTTTTGGTTTATCCTCTGTATTGGCGTGAGCGAAGACACTCATAAGGAGAATAAAAACCGCAAATGTTCTCATCATGCTTTCGACTTCCTATGCTATTTGTTTCAATCTTAGCATTAAGCAGCGACGTCGCCCACTGGCGACGTCAAAACAAGAAAAGTATTTGGGGAAGAGGGTGATTAGACTGAGATATCACTTTCGATTGTCGTTGAGTTTGGCCGAGTTTTTGGTACGAAACTCAACTTCTTTGCCTCAACAAGATACCCGAGAGCCGAAAGCCAAATGAGTGAATAAGCGACTAACTCAGTACTTTCTTCAGCGATATTTTTCACATCTCGCACGTAGTTGGCGCCCATCGCTTGTTCCCATAACTCGCCCATACCAAACAAACGCGAATACACGAGTAGCAGCGCTAATGCGATCATTAAAACTGTGCTGTGTCTTGAATGGATTGCGTGCGCAAGGCTAGTGAGGGTTTCACGCCAGTATTTCAATGCGGGACAAATAGCGAGCCCCGTTACAATTAATGCCGGCACTTTCCAAAAACCATGCATCACCATATCAAGTGCAGCATCCAGCTCTCGGATCATTAATACCAAGAAAAAGGCACTCATTAGCCCAGCTGCGTGGTGAAGGGATTGACTGAGCTTAGCGACACGACGAAACGCAAATACCGTCGCGGCGAGTAGCCCCAGTTGGGAAAGCTCAATCAATGATGATTCGGAAGCAACGTTGTGCGACGCGACACTGTAATGAACAATGCCTGCAATACCTGCGAAGTAAAGGGCGATTGCAAAAAATTGTCCGGCGCCTTTAAGCACCGTACGTGCAGCACATGAAGATCGTGGTAATGTCATATTATCCTCAATTCGATAAAACGATCTGCCCGTCCGTAGCAGGTGTCACCACCCTATGTGTGACCCTTGTCCCAAAAATGTCATTTGGATCGATAGTACGGTGAGCTTCATTAAACTGCAATAATTTATGTGATCAATGTCACTATATGTTCAGGAGTGCGTCAGGATTGTGAGCATTTATTCGTTAGGTGCCTGGTTAGATCGACGCGTTGTCAATAAATTTACACTGTAAATAGTAGTACGACGACGAGATAAGATAATTTCTCTGGGAAAGATTAATAGATAGCTATGACTATGAAATTAAACATTTTAATTGTTTTTTGTTAGGCAAGAGCAGACAATAGCGTCTGATACTTTAGATAGAGGTATGCTCATGTCCACTCTCTCTGCTAGCTGCCTATGCGGTGGTGTCCGTCTTACATTACCTGACACTTTCCTTTATATGGGAAACTGCCATTGCTCTGAATGTCGAAAGTTTACTGGTTCAGACTATTCATCAGTCGGCGGCATAGAGGCAGAAAAAGTCTCGATCACGGCTGGTCAAACGCATATTCGTTATTATGAGAAAAGCGCAGAAACGGTGCTTGCTTTTTGTGGGCAATGTGGGTCGAGCCTTTTCTCTCATAAAATCAATAAGGGGATGTTCAATATTCGTCTAGGAATTTTGGATACCGCCCCACAATCCGCGCCAAATTTTCACATTCACACGGCGTCGAAGGCACCATGGCATACGCCTAATGAGGCATTAAAACAGTTTGAACATGGGCCGGATTAATTTGGTCGTGTTATGCAGTTATTGATCCGTCTCCTTACCCTCGCTGATACGGACTTGTTGTTCGATTTTGAACAACAAAACACAATTGCTTATTCAGTGCCAATAAAATAGGCTAACGACTAGCGTTGGGACCAAGTTCAATGCCATCATTACGTGGAGTGAATTTACACAGTTGGTGGTATTTGAAGAGCCGCCTTGATGACCAAGAAGGAAACATAATGGCTGATTTGAACGGACTAAGTTTGTACCACAAAGAGCACTGCCCATTTTGCCATAAAGTGCGTGCAGTCATGACAGAGCTTAAGTTAGATATTCCGCTGGTGGATATGAACGCTAATGCCGAAGAATGGCAACGCCTACAGACCGAAGGCGGCAAAGGCATGGTGCCTTGTCTG
This sequence comes from Salinivibrio sp. EAGSL, assembly GCF_013366455.1. NCBI lineage: Bacteria > Pseudomonadati > Pseudomonadota > Gammaproteobacteria > Vibrionales > Vibrionaceae > Salinivibrio > Salinivibrio sp. EAGSL. The sequence continues at coordinate 61,039 of NZ_JABWMG010000020.1, forward strand.
CGTATTGACCAAGGCGGCGAAACCCAGTGGATGTATGAATCGGACGACATTATTGAATACTTGCGTGACAACTTCGCGTAATTGAACCAGATACTGGTTACGAGGGTCGCAGTTATCGATGCGACCCTCTTTTTAAGTATTATTATCTGTATGCCTGCCTTTCCGCTTTGTTCAACGCCCTGTGCACTGTGTCAGCACTCAAGGCCGCTGACCTTCCATCACTTGATCCCCAAAACTTGTCATAACAACAAATGGTTCACCAAGCGCTTTTCCCGACCCTACATGCGCGAACACGGTATTTGGGTATGCCGGCCTTGCCACGCCTTTATTCATTGCCAATTCAGTGAAAAACACCTGGGTCGCGCATTACACAGCCTCGACCTTTTACTCGCTGAGCCTGTGATCCAAGACTACATCCACTGGGCACGCAAACAGCGATCGTAACGAAGTAATGAGTGTGCGACGACCCACCAATAATGCAAAGTGGATTCAAAAAAACGGCGCTGAAAATGACAACACAAACACCAACTCGTTAGCCTGCTGGCTGAGCAACTTTTTGCTTGGCTTGGCAAGAAGTTGCTTGGTACGTGCAAAAAATTGGTCAGTCATATTATAAGGCACTGATTTTTAATGGTAAAAAACTTGGCATGCATTTCGCTTTATAGGGTGGCGAACAAGCAACATCACCGTCGTGGTGATGCTCTCTCATTACATACA
>NZ_JABWMG010000021.1:0-58121 GCF_013366455.1 Salinivibrio sp. EAGSL
GTATCTGTATATGATCATCGATATTTACAGTCGGAAAATCGTCGGTTGGGAGGTTCATGACCGTGAATGCGGTACGCTTGCGTCTCAACTCATTGAACGCGCGACACTCAGTGAAGGTTGCTTGGTAAAACCGCGTTATCTACACGCTGACAATGGCGCGCCGATGAAGTCACTGACCTTACGCGCAAAGCTGGATGAAATGGATATCCGTACCTCCTTCAACCGCCCTGGTGTCAGTAACGATAATGCCTACTCAGAATCATTGTTCCGCACAGCCAAATATCGCCCTAACTACCCGGCACATGGCTTTGAAGGACTGGGTGCTGCGCGTGAATGGATGTTGAACTTCGTCAACTGGTACAACAATGAACATCGTCAAAGCGCAATCAAGTTCGTCACGCCAGCGCAAAGGCACCGCAACCAAGATACTCAGGTGTTAGCAAAACGGCATGCCATTTATCAGCAGGCAAAAGCCAAGCATCCTGAGCGTTGGGTTAAAGAAACGCGTGACTGGACGCCTGTTAGTGCTGTCACGCTAAATCCAGGAAAACCAGAAGACAATCAACAAGGCGGTCAAAAAAGAGCCGCTTAATTAGGAAACCTAGTCAACTACCTTGAAATCTACCGGTGTCGCAAGCACTGTATTGAGCAATAATTACGGGTGGCCAGTTGCACGCCGTTAACATTGAATCGTCCGAGTAGCTTGGCATCACCCCGGGGTGAGCGATGGTATCGTCGGTAGGAATACCGTCTTTAAACATACAGTTACGCTTAAACCACTCATGGTGTCCTAGGATGTATTCTCGAATCTCGTACCATCCCTTCGACCCCGCAATCACCGCGTACAATGAAGCAAAAAGCAGGTCGAATAGCGGGTAGGTTATCTTGGCACTCTGGGGGTTATCATCAACGGCGCTGAAGTCGTCTTTAAATGTATCGATATCCACGGTATCTATCCCGAACTATTTTAGAATCGGCCTATATGATCACAGCCAGAGGCGATCGTCAAACTGATCCTTTTTTGGTTAAAAAACGTTCGCGCTCTCGCCCTGGGCATCACCCCAAGCAAGTTAAAGTGCTGCGCCACGAGTGCAAAAAACGCTGCCGCCACTGTGAAAACCACAGCGAAAGCAGCAAAGTTATCATCACAGCCATGTACCACAAGCCGCTGCCCAGCAGCGTCGTCACCGCAGAGACTCTGGCCACCGTTGTGGTGAGCAAGTATGCCTGCGGCCTGCCGTTATACCGCGTCGAAAAAAGCTGGCCGGTTCGGCTTCGAGCTCAAGCGCATCACCCTCGCAAGCTGAATAATTAAAACGATCGAGCTGCTGTCGCCGTTGTACCTAGCCATAAAGAGAAACTTCCTCGGGAAGCCGGTTGCCCACGATGAAGAGACAAAGATTCATGCGCTGAAAGAGCCAGCCAAGACAGCCCGGAGCAAAGCACTGGTGGTGCTGAACGACTAACCGTGCCGGGGCACGCCCATGGCCGACGGCTAGTCAGTTTGGCGGGTACGAAATAACATGACCCACCTCGGATGTTGGGCGCATGCCCGGTGCATGTTCAAAGATGCCCCCGGTCTGAGTCCGATATAGGAAGGACAGGCCCTGAGTTATATTCAGACGTTGTATGCCGCGGAGAAAAAGCAAAATCCTTGTCGTCACCAGAAAGGCATGCAATGAGACAGAAAGAAAGTATCCTGACACCGGGGACCCTGCCCGACCCTGAATTAGGCTAAGATAATTGTCGCTGGACCGGACACAAGAATTTTCGCTCTATAGATAGCGCTTTCTTTCATTTCTGATTACAATGTTGCATTATATCTACCAATTGAAATCAGGCCCTAAACATAAGGGAGTAACGTTGATCACTATCAAAGAAGTTGCGGAATTAGCTAATGTTTCTCAATCGACAGTCTCAAGATCTATCAATGGTCACAGTTCAGTTAAAGAGTCTAACCGTCAGAAAGTATTCGATGCTATTGAAAAACTTGGCTACCGACCAAATTCATTCGCACAGGCTCTTGCATCAAGCCGTTCTAACAGTATTGGCATGTTAGTCGGTTCACTTGACAGCCCTTTCTACGGCCCACTCATGCATCACACTGAACGTGTTATCCGTAATCATAACAATCATTTGATTGTCACTAGTGGACAAGAATCATACGACAAAGAAAAAGACTCAGTAGAGTTTCTAATGAACAAAGGCGTCGACGGGCTAATTCTCCACTCGGATATACTTTCGGATGATGAGCTAATAAGTGTCGTTGACCGTAAACCCGCGACGATAATATTGAATCGCCATATACCTGACATAGAAGAAAATTGTATTTACTTAGATAATGAGTATGGGGGTTACTTGGCAACCCACTACATTCTTAGTCAAGGACATCAGCATGTTGGCTGCATTACTGGACAGCTCAGTAAAGGAGACAGCAGGGACAGGCTCCAAGGGTACAGAGCCGCACTCAACAAATTTCACATTCCTTATAACCCTCATTACGTCATAGAAGGAAGGTTTGACTATCAAAGCAAGGATATGCACATTCAACGCCTATTAGATAGAGCTCCTGAAATTACGGCCATTTTCTGTCAAAACGATAATATTGCTCTATCCGTATATGATGTAGCTACAGAACGCGGTTTAGCTATTGGCAAAGATCTCTCTGTTGTTGGCTTTGATAATGATTATAGAAGTACGCATGTTAGACCTCGATTAACGAGTGTGAATTTCCCGGTAGCAGAAATGGGAGAACAAGCGGCTAACTGCGTTCTAGCAATGGTTCAAGATATACCTATGCACAAGCAACGACCCTTACTTCCAACTTTGATCGAACGCGATTCAGTTGCACTTCGAACTGAAACTCCTATTTAATTAATTAATGTAGTATGAGGATAAAAATGGATTGTCCAAATATATCACCTTTCTATCAGTTATTTTAGCGCTGTCCAAGATGTTTTTGTAATACTGGTCAAATAATGACTGCAGTTCGCCAGATTCTTCTGTTCTCATAAGCGCTTTTTCCAACATTGTTGCTAGATCGGGTCGCTTTAAATTCACATAAAAAACAATAGGAAGTGGATAATAAATAGCCCAAGACATCTCAATCTTTAGTTCACTTGACAAAGAGGAGTTTTCGATAACCTTTTCAGCTTCAATAGCACCCAGTGGAACATAATCTACTTTAGCATCACGTAACATCTTGAGCATCTGGTCTAGCGTTCCCTTTTCAACCACCTCATGTCCATTTTTACGGAATAGCTCAGCATCAGCCCAATGAGCTGGTATTCCCGCGATCTTTTGTCTTAGATCATTAACTGTAGTCACATCAAATTTAGATTTTCTATCGTTGTTTATCACTAATAACCGCCAACCCATGACTCCTCTTGCAAGTGGAAGCGGAACTTCAATAAAATCTCGACCTACAAATTTCTGATTACCGGCTACAGTAGCAAGCAGGCTTGCACCATTATCCAGCACCTCACCTTCTTGAACAGGATCACTATAGCTCGTCGTATTGTTCACTAGAGTTTCGGTGATGCGCATTTTCTCTAACAATAACTTAAGAACCTCTAATTCATAATGTTGCCGCACTAAGGACTTGTTACCATTCCAAAACTCTATCATTGACTAATCTCACACCTCTAAATGTCGCTACCTTACCTACCCAAACCTGAAAAGAAAGCGATTTCTTAAAGATGAACGCGAATAATGTGATCGACCCCAAAATCACAGAAAAAACCCATTGATACAGATCAACAAACTAAGAATATTTCTCTTTTTTAACAACCTCATCGTCACTAATTGATAATTTTTCGCACTTGGTTATCAATCTCATCAGAAAAAAAAGTCTACTAAACAACATTTTATGATTTTCCTCCCAAAACTTTTAATCGCCGTTAGATTGTGATCTGTTAGAGATTTTCAATATTGATTTTTGAACATAGGTTTTAGATGGGATACAAAGAAAGCGCTTTCTTACGTGGTTTAGATCAGACGTTGAACAACTAACCGAGGAAAAAATAATGAGAATGACCTTACTTGCTACACTCGCTTTCAGTCTCGCTATAACACCGGCAACACACGCTAGTGACATCGAGCATGGAGGTACATTGACAGTTCCGATTATCAACACAGGCTTTGTCGATAACTATAACCCCTATACAACTAAAGACTTGCTACACGGTGTCATGTTCGAACCATTGATGGTTTTCAACAATATGACAGGCGAAACCAACTTTCGACTCGCTAAGTCTTATTCCTACTCCGATGATCTTAAAACCATTACGTTACAGCTTCGTGACGATCTGAAATGGTCTGATGGAACCGATTTGACGGCCGAGGATGTTGTGTTTAGCTTCATGCTCACTAAAGAAGCTCCCGCATTTGATCAAAAAGGTATTTGGTCTGGCGGTAACCTGCAAAGTATCGTCGCAATAGATTCGACCACAGTAAGCTTTGAGTTAAAAGAACCCGATTCAACCTTCGTATGGAACCTCGAGCGCTATCATATTGTTCCAAAGCATATTTGGGGCGAAGTCGAAGATTTTACTACTTTCACCAATCCTGATCCGGTCGGTAGCGGTCCAATGACAGAGGTCAGCTATTTAAAATCTCAACAAATGGAATTATGCCGTAATCCACACTACTATATTGAGAATAAGCCTTACTTAGATTGTATCAACTTCCGCTCATACAATGATAACTCGCAGATACAGCCTGCACTTATTAAGGGAGAAATTGACTGGGGTTCAAACTTTATCGCAAGTGTTGAATCGACCTTTGTTAAAGCAAATGAAGAGAATCATCATTACTGGTATCCAGCTAACGATGCTATCCACTTGTATGTAAACACTAAAAAGCCACCGTTCGATGACGTAAAAGTACGTCAAGCTCTCTCAATGGCGCTAGACCGAGAAGCCATTGTCGATATAGCTGCATATGGATATCCAACAGCAAACTATAATACCGGAGGCATTGCTGAACTATACAAGAATCATATCGACAAAGATGTTAATAAAGATTATGGGTTTTTAACCGAGTATAATCCAGATAAAGCTAAGAGCCTCCTGGATAAGTCAGGTATTATTGATCGCGATGGTGACGGTTACCGTGATAATAAAGATGGTTCGGAAATCAGTTTTGATATAGAAGTTGTCAATGGATGGACGGATTGGATTCAAGTAGTCCAAATGGTAACAGAATATTATGACGAAATTGGTATACAGGCAAATATAAAGACTGTTGACTGGGCTGTATATGATAAAAACCTAAAAGACGGAAATTATAGTATGGCAATTAATTGGTCAATGGTCGCTGCTAATCCGATCATGGCCTTTCAAGAATATTACGCAACGTCTAGAATTGGAAAAACATGGCATGCTGGCCACGGTGTTCACTCTAAAAAAATTGACAAACTGATAGAAAGTTTTGGTCAAACTGGCGATAAAAAAGAGCAAAAGGAAATCATTTCCAAGCTTCAGGAGTTCACGGCTAAAAAACTCCCTTTCATCCCTCTCTTTTCCAATCCAACATGGTTCCAGTATAGCACTGAACGTATTGTTGGTTGGCCAAATGAGGAAAATCCGTACGTTCAACCTGTATGGTATGATGGAGGGAAACGAGTAATCATTATTAACAATTTACATTTGAAATAATTGTTTATTTAAAAAGGGAGATGCAAGCTTGCTTGCGTCTCTATTTAAGGATTAGTTATGTGGTTTTTAGTTCGCAGATTCAGCTTTTATTTTACTGCTTTTATCATAGCGATATCATTCAATTTCATGTTGCCGAGATTAATGCCAGGTGACCCAGTAGATGCACTTTTTGCCGCAGCCCAGGGGCAAATGGATCCGTCACAAATGGACGCGGTTAGAGAAATGTATGGATTCGTAGATGGCAATATATTTATTCAATATCTTTCATATATGAAGAGCATTTTCACTCTTGATTTAGGTCCATCTATACTTATGTTTCCTGTCAGTGTTTCAGAAGTTATAGCAATGGCGTTACCATGGACAATATTTCTTGCAGTCGGCTCTTTGATCGTGTCACTTATCATTGGAGTAAGTATTGGGACATACGCTTCTTATCGAAGAGAAGGTATTTTTGGTCAATTTATTCCACCCATTTTAGCTTTCATTAGCAGCTTCCCTTATGTTGTTACAGCTCTATTACTTTTCTACATTTTCGGTCTCAAACTAGAGGTTCTTCCACTTGCTTATACTCATGATCCAGCAATCGATGTTGGATTTACCTGGGAATTCGTGAAAAGTGTGGCAAAGCATGCAGTATTACCAGTTGGTTCGATGGTCATTGTCGGGATTTCTCCATGGGTATTTAACATGAGAAATGCAATGATAAATGTACTGGGTGAAGATTATATAACGATGTCTGAGGCAAAGGGACTAAGTACCTATCGCATTATGTATCGGTATGCAGGTAGAAACGCTATTTTGCCAGTAGCTACTGCTATTGCCATGGCAATAGGCTTCTCATTTGCCGGCTCGATACTGACTGAAGTTATTTTTAACTATCAGGGTCTAGGAAATATTTTGCTAAAGAGCATTGTCGCAAGGGACTATCCACTAATTCAAGCGATTTTACTTATATTAGTCACAGCTGTTTTAACTGCAAATTTTATAGCTGACCTTCTATATGTTTGGCTTGACCCTCGAATCTCCAATTAAGGTATATTATGGACAAGTATATTTACAATGAACATTCAGACGGCTCAAGTGGCAATTTGTATACTCCTAGCTCTTTACGGAAGAGAGTCAAAGATACTCTGAATAAAACATACTCATTCTTTTTTGGTAATCCCCCAGCAATTATTGGTGGGTTCCTCATTGTCGTCATGTTGGTTGCAGCGTTATTCGCTCCTATTCTTGCGACTCATGACCCGGATCGTCGGGTTGCAAGACCTCACGTGGCTCCAAATGCAGAGCACATTTTAGGAACGACCCGAAGTGGTCGAGATGTTTACAGCCAAGTTCTTTTCGGTGCACGAAAATCGTTGACAGTTGCAATCACAGCAGGTGGTATTGCAATGACGATTGCTGTCATTATCGGTATATCTGCTGGATACTTTGGTGGGAAAATTGACGAGAGACTAAACTTTCTAACAAATGTTTTCCTGGTATTTCCGCAGTTACCATTACTAATTGTCTTAGCCGCGTTCTTAGGGCAAGTAGGCTCATTAGTGATCACATTGCTACTAGGAATTACATCCTGGCCCTGGGGAGCTAGAGTGATTCGTTCACAAACTCTAGCAATAAGAAATAAGGAGTTTATCACTTCTGCTGAAGTCATGGGCGAATCCAAGCTGCGCATCTTGCTCGTAGAAATACTGCCTAACTTGGTATCTATTGTATTCGGTGGATTTTTAGGAGCGGTCATCTATGCCATGGGCGCAGAAGCTGGATTAGGGATACTAGGTTTAGGAGATGCGACTGAAGTTAGTTGGGGGTCAATGCTTTATTGGGCGCAAACGTCTTCTTCTTTATATACAGGTGCATGGTGGGAAATGTTAGTTCCTGCAATTGCTCTAGCTATAACAGGTGGTGCTCTCTCATTGATAAATATGTCCATTGATCAAGTCAGTAACCCTAAACTCAAAACAGGTCGTCACATAAAAGTATGGCATCGACTAAAAAGAGAAGCAGATATTAAGAGGGGGATAAAATGAGCAACTTGTTAGAGATTAATAATTTATGTGTAGACTACGTTTCGCCTAACGGTCTCGCTCGAGCTGTAAATTGTGCGAACCTTTCTATCTCTAAAGGTGAAACAATTGGCCTAGCTGGAGAATCAGGATGTGGTAAAAGTACACTTGCATTCGCTATTTCACGTTTACACAAGGCCCCTGCTCTAATCTCAGAAGGTGAGATCATTTACAACAAAAAAGACGTTTTGAAAATGAACGATAAAGAGTTGAGAAAGTTCAGATGGAATGATGTCTCTATCGTTTTCCAAAGCGCAATGAACTCACTTAATCCAGTCATCACCATTGGTGAACAACTAACTGATGTTCTTCAAGCTCATAAAGACATTCCATACAAACTAGCCTATGAGAAGGGTATCGAGCTGTTAAACACAGTTGGTATGCACGGAGATAGAATGGAAAGCTATCCCCATCAACTTAGTGGTGGAATGAGACAACGCGTAGTTATAGCAATAGCGCTAGCACTTGAACCCAAACTTATTATTATGGACGAGCCAACTACAGCTCTTGATGTCGTTGTTGAGAGAGAAATTCTTAATGAGCTTTATGAATTGAAAGAAAAATTCGGATTCTCAATACTTTTCATCAGTCATGATCTTAGTCTAATGGGAGAAATTGCTGATAGAATTGCTGTTATGTATGCGGGAAATATCGTAGAGATTGGTACTGCGGAAAAGGTATTTTCTGAGCCACAACATCCATACACGAAAGGGCTCATTTCATCATTTCCTACAATTCATGGCCCTAAAGAAAGACTCTACGGCATTCCTGGCAACCCCGTTAATCTCTTAGATTTGCCTAAAGGGTGCAATTTTCAAGCTCGTTGTAATGAGTGCTTTTCGCGATGTAAAGAAAGTGAGCCTGAATTAGTTAGTGCCAGTAATGGCAGTTATGTGTCATGCCATCTTATATAATAGGTAAATGAAATGAAAAAAGATAATCTTCCTGAGATAATTCTTTCAATTCAAGGACTGACCAAAGACTTTCCGGTTGGCCAGTCACTGAAAAGTAACCTTATGCGAGCTGTAAACGATGTTTCCTTTGAACTGCGAAAAGGAGAAGCATTAGCGATTGTCGGTGAATCTGGTTCGGGTAAAAGTACCGGAGCTAGAATATTGACACGTATTTTCGATAAAACAGCTGGAAATATACTGTTTAAAGGCCAAGAGTTAGACCAATATATTAAAGAGAACGGGGAGCTTGAATATGCTCGACAAGTTCAAATGATTTTTCAAGATCCATTCGGATCATTGAACCCTGTACACTCTATCTATCACCATATATCAAGACCCCTCATTATTCACAATCGGGCGGAAAAGAGATTTATTCCTAAACTCGTATACGAGCTACTAGATTTGGTTGGTCTCTCACCTGCCATAGAAACCGCTGAAAAGTATCCCCATGAATTGAGCGGAGGTCAAAGACAACGAGTAGCGATAGCACGTGCTCTAGCCGTAGACCCGGAGATTATTCTAGCAGATGAGCCAATATCAATGTTAGATGTATCCGTTAGGTTAGGTATTCTAAACCTTATGTCAGATCTTAAAGATAAACATGACATCTCATTTATGTATATAACACACGATATAGCCACAGCACGTTATTTCGCAGAAAAAACCGCGGTTATGTACGTTGGACATCTTGTTGAATGGGGTGACAGTGATAAAGTAACTCAAAACCCTCATCACCCTTATTCTCAACTGTTGCTTTCTGCAGTTCCTGAGGTAGGAAAGGCAGGAAAACGCGAACTTTCGGCAAAAAAAGCGGAAATACCTTTTTGGAAGCCTACCAGTATTGGTTGTCCATTTGTAGGTAGATGTTTAAAAGCCTCGGAGAAATGTAAGAGTACTCTTCCTGCGCCTACTCTAGTCGCAGAGGATCATTATGTACGCTGTCATCATATTTACTCTTAGGTCAATTTTTTACCGTATAAATATCTGTGCGTTCCCTCTAGGAAAAACAGTAAAAAACTTAATATTAATGCAGTAAGGATCTAATATGAATTTCAATTTCATTACAAATAGACAGGTCTCGGGTGAAATTTTAGATTTCGAAGGAGAAAAATTTTACAAAATATCGAACGTCGATGAAATGTCACCTTTTTTCATAAGTGTAGTTTCATCAGGCGATCATTATATTTTTATTTCCTCAACAGGTTCTCTGGCAGCAGGGAGAGTTAGACCAGAGAACGCACTCTTCCCATACCGCTCTGTAGATCATATCCATGAAAACGCCGAAAACACTGGTTCAAAAACAATAGTAAGAGTCAAAAATGATGATTATATTAAATTATGGGAACCGTTTAATAAGCATCATGAAGGCCTATATAAAATACAAAGAAACATTTATAAAAATACCATTGGCGATAAAATAGTTTTTGAAGAAGAAAATCACACATTAGGTCTAGTCTTTAAATATTCTTGGACCTCATCAGAACACTATGGTTTCATTAGAGAGTCGGAAATTTCCAATATTTCTGATATAAACGTATCGTTAGACATACTTGATGGAATACAGAATATACTTCCACCGGGAGCTCCTCTTTCGGCTCTTCAAACACGTAGTGCGCTAGTTGATGCATACAAAGTAAATGAACGTGTAGAAAAATCTTCACTGGCACTTTACACCATGTATGCAAAGTTAAGCGATAAAGCCGAACCAGCTGAGTCGTTACTCGCAACATCAGTGTTTTCGATTGATCTTAACCGTAAAGATAATAATATACTTATTAGTAGTGGACAGTTAGATGAATTTCGGCGAAATAAAAGTGTAAAAGAAGAAACTCTTACAAAAGGAGTTAGAGGGAGTTATTTTGTTGAAAAAAGTCTGGATTTGTTAAAAAATCAATCGAAAGGTTGGATGATAGTTGCTGACATCGATAAAGATCACCGATCGGTGCAGAGCTTGAAAAATGATATAGAAAACAAAAGTCAACTATTCACTAAAATAAAAGATAGCATTAAGAGCAATCAATATGATTTGATTAAGTTAATGTCTGGAGCTGATGCATGGCAAGTTAGCGATAATGAAGTATCGTGCATACATCATTATAAAAATGTACTATTCAACTCTATGCGCGGTGGTATCTTCGAAAATAGCTATAAATCGATAAGGCTGATTTTATTTCTACTGTAAGAAATTCAAACATTTCAGCCTTTAGTAAAAATGAGTCGTTCTTTAACGGTCTTCCAAATGAATTTTCTGTCGATGAAATTATTCGCTGGTCAAGAGATCTAGAAGATAGTGATATTGAGAGATTATCTTATGAATATTTGCCTCTAACTTTTGGAAGACGTCATGGTGATCCTAGCAGACCTTGGAATCACTTCGAAATAAAACTTAAAGATCGTGAGGGAGAACGTCTTCTTTCTTATCAAGGTAATTGGAGAGATATATTCCAGAACTGGGAGGCACTTTCTCTTAGCTATCCAAAATTTTTACCTTCATTTATAGCAAAGTTTGTCAATGCATCAACCATTGACGGCTATAATCCCTATCGCATAACAAAAGATGGTATTGATTGGGAATTTTTAGACCCACAAGATCCTTGGAGCAACATAGGCTATTGGGGTGACCACCAAATTATATACTTATCTAAATTTATTGAGCTATTCAAAACCTACGACAAAAAAGATTTTAAAGATCTATTGAATAGAGAGATATATTCTTACTCTAATATTCCATATCGTCTTTGTGACACAGAGAATCTTTTTATTGATCCCAAGAACACGATTACTTTCGACAATGAGCGACAAAATATTATTGACGATCGCTGCAACGAAATAGGAAGTGATGGACGTTTATTAATGAGTAGCAATAACCAAGTTTACTACGTAAGCCTGTTCGAAAAGCTAATAGTTCCTCTACTATCTAAACTTAGTAATTTAGTTATAGATGGTGGGATTTGGTTAAATACTCAAAGACCGGAATGGAACGATGCAAATAATGCAATCGTCGGTAACGGTTTATCTATGGTTACGGTCTATTATATTCGCCGCTACATAAACTTAATGCAAGAGGTAGTTGGTTTGGTGCCTAACCTAATAAGCATTTCTAAAGAAGTATTTGACTGGTCAGTATCTATTCAAAAGATTCTTGCTGACGCTAGCAAAGAAATTCGTCAAAAAACAGTTACACGCCAGACTCGAAAAGCTATATTAACACGTCTTGAGCGATCAGCAGAAAGCTACCGTAACAAAGTCTATTTTCAAGGTTTCTCGCATAAAGTTCAGGTAGAGAGACTGTCTATTGAACAACTACTAGATGTTTCTTTGTTTGTTATTGATTCTACGATTAAAAACAACCGTAGAGATGACGGTCTATATCATTCTTACAATGTGATGTCCTACACTGAAGATGCAATAAATATAGATCCACTTTATCCAATGTTAGAAGGACAAGTCGCAGTTTTGAGCGCAGGAATGTTAAGTCAGAATGAAGTAATAAATGTTATAGAAAGTTTATTTAAAAGCGAAATCTACAGGGAAGATCAAAATAGTTTTATGCTATATCCTGACAGAGAAATCACTAGATTTTTAGAAAAAAATAGCATTTCTGAAGAATATATAAAAGGAAACACTGTCCTTGAAAAAATGCTTGATCTTGGAGATAAAAGGATTATTAATAAGGATTGTTTTGGCTATATTCATTTCAATTCCGACTTTGAAAATTCTTCATATCTTAAAGACGAAATAGAAAAACTAAAAAGTGATTACTTAGGTTATGATGATTCCCAATTTGAGGATATCGAAGATATCTACGAAAGAATATTTAACCATAGGTATTTTACCGGCCGGTCTGGTACCATGTTTGGCTATGAAGGGCTAGGATGTATATACTGGCATATGGTATCTAAGCTTTTGCTCGCAGTCCAAGAAAACTATCTTGTCGCCCGCGATAAAGATATGGATTCAAATATCGTTAATAAGCTTTCCTATTATTATTACAGAGTACGCCAAGGAATAGGGTTTAATAAATCACCACTCGAATATGGTGCTTTCCCAGCCGATCCGTATTCGCATACACCAAAGCAGGCTGGTGCGCAACAACCTGGAATGACAGGACAAGTAAAAGAAGAGATAATCACTCGATTTTCCGAGCTAGGAATTAGTGTTAATAATGGGGAAATAGTTATAAGACCTACTTTACTTGACATTAGCGAATTTTTAAGTGTTAGTACTCAATTTAGCTTTATTGATTTAGAAAAAAATCCTAGAAGCTTTCTGCTTAACAAAGGTCAGTTAGCATTTACATATTGCCAAGTACCTTTTATTTATGAATTAGCGGAAAAGGAGAGCTTAACATGCTTCTTAAAAGACGGTTCTAAGATAGAAAGTGAACAGCTTTATATACCAAAGGATATTTCTGAGAAAATATTTTCCAGAGATGGTTCAATAGAAAAGATCGTATTTCGTATACCAAAACCTAACCTTTATAAAAAAATGAATTAGATATTCAGTATATCGAAAATGCCACCCTCTATGTTATAGAGAGGTGGCATTAACACTTAATACTTTGAGATTAAATAACTCTAAAATTTTTATTAAAAATCGTTAAAATACTCCACTTTATTGATATAAGCGCCTGATAAGAAACGAAGTTTTCATAAAAATATATACTTACCGCCCTTTCAATTATAACATTTTTGTACAGACACCTTTTCTAGCGCAAGGCCAGGTTTAACAAAACTTATACCTAACATGTAATAACCTCGGTCTAACTTTATTTTGCTCCCTTCAACTTCAACTAAATTACCATTGGTTCCATTCAGAGATAGCGTCATACAGAATTGATCATTAATAAATAAACTACATGATGATTGAGCTAAAGCACCTCTCTGATAGCTCATTAAGCTATTAAACTGATAGGTGCTGGGTTCTGTCACCTCAACTGCTATTAAGATATCTTTTTTTGTATTGAGGACGATATCATTTTCAATGGAGTAAATAGGTTCAGTTGGTGGCTTTGTTAAAGCGGGAATTGATTTGATTGGGTCATAAGCTTGCAAAGGGCGATCCATAACAGGTGAACCTATGATAAAACGACAAATATTTATTGCACTTCGCTGTAACTCACCTATTGTAAGCGTACCTTTTTCCAGCGCAATAAGTGTATCATCTCCCATAACGTTACGCTCCGCGCCATCATTACTCACCACCATGTACAGGTCGTTTTGTGCGCGAATCATAAATGAGGTATTAGTTTTTTCTGCTTTTCCTGCGTAGATCGGATGGTTCATTTTCGCCCACCAATCAGTCATCACTATACCTGTATAGCCCCACTCATTTCGTAGAATGGTTGTGTTCAGGTCATAGTTTGATGCTGCCCAATAGCTATTAATCGGGTTATAAGAAGTCATAATACTTGATACTTCACCAAACTTTACCGTTATTTCAAAAGGTTTTATGTGAATGTCTCTTAATGCTCGTTCAGAGACAATGCTATCAACATCTGTGCGTGCAGTTTCCTGATCATTTGCTGCGTAATGTTTTATAGTACCTGTAACTCCAGCCTTTTTAAGACCTCGAGTTTGAGCTGCTGCTAATAAGCCAGTTATTAAAGGATCTTCAGAGAAGTATTCAAAGTTTCGTCCATTCAACGGATTACGGTGGATATTAATGCCGGGGCCGAGAAGAGTATCAATTTGGTTTGCACGGAGCTCTTGACCTACCAAATACAATAGTACCTCATTAAGTGCGGTGTTCCATGTACATCCGAGTAGGGTCCCAATTGGTATTTGAGTTGCTTTATGACCGCTATCCATACGAATTCCAGAAGGTCCATCGGCCGCTGCAGCTACTGGAATACCCATTTTAAATAGACTATCACATACACCACCAAAAGCAGCTGCAGTTCCTGGCGTCACCTTTGGACTACACATTCCCTCACCACGAACAATAGTCGCAAGCTGACTTAGAGTCATTTGGGCCACAAAACTCTCTAAACTTGCCTTATTTTGCTTAACATCATTAAGCTTGATACCACGATCACCTGTAATTTCATAACTTTTTGGTGTATTAAGCTGTATTCGCTTATCCAAAGCAACTGTACGTTGAGGTACAGCTTCATAACTAACTTGAAAGTTACATTTACCGTTTACTTTCCTCGGTTTTAGACGCTCGAAGGATCGAACTGGAGCACAGGCCTCATTTAATCTATTAATCACAAGTAACGCATTTAAATTAAATTTGGCTTCGATTAGTTTGGCTTCACGAACGCTACCCCCTAACATAAACTGGTATGTACCCGCTTCCAAGACATTACAATTACGGTGTCCCGTCACACCAGTATCATCGTAAGATGCCAGTGTGCTAATTGGAATACTGATCTGGACTTCTTCGCTTTCTCCTGGTTGGATCAGTGGAGTTTTACAAAATCCGGCAAGTATTCTAGATGGCTGACCAAGACTACCTTGAGGCATCTCTACATATAACTGAACTACCTCCTTACTCGGATGTATGTGACCACTGTTTGTTATTTTTATATCAAAATAAAGTTGAATATCTGTATCTTTCCCACAGCTTTCAAAAGCGACTAGTTCACGGTGGAAGTTTGTGTATGATAGACCAGCACCAAATTCAAACTGCACTGATTCGGGACTAAAAGTTTCAAAATAACGGTAGCCAACATAAATATCTTCAGCATAGATATTATAATCTTTCCGACCAAAGTTAGAAGAGGAAGGATAATCCCAGATGCTATATGCAATAGTGTCTGTTAATCGCCCGCTTGGTGACTGTAATCCTGAAACAATATCAGCAAGTCCATGACCACTTTCCATGCCAGCAGCCCAACTATAGATTACGGATTTAATAGACTTAGCATTTTCAATAGTATTTAACCAAGCCATATCCATTATATTAGTTACATTCATAACCACGATCACATTGTTAAAATGACAATTAACTTTAGTAATCATATCGATCTCATCTGTAGTAAGGTAATAACTACCCTTTTCCAATGAGTTATCTTTATCTTCTCCCGCCGTGCGCCCTATAAAAATCATGGCTTTGTTAGATTTCGCGGCCGCATCTTTAACTAATTCATCTTGCAGTGGCATCTCTTTTTGAAACCACGGCTCCGCGGCCCAGCCACCACCACCATCATCAAATGGATGATTAGAGATCCATTCCTGGTAAATCGAAATTAGTTCTTCATTTAAGTGGATTCTATCATTGGCCCTCAGCCCCTCTAGTACATTAACCGCGTACGGAACATTTACTGCTCCGCCTGATCCTGTTCCGCTACGATAAGTATCAATTTGGCAACGGCCAAAGAGAGAGACGGTATCTTGTGTATTTATAGGTAATACATTATCGTCATTTTTCAATAGGACTATCCCTTCAGCCGCTGCCTGGCGACTAACAGATACTAGGTCTTTTTGCGCCTGGATGATTTTTTCGCTCACCATATAGGACTCCAATAGTCAATTTCTTAATTTGTCATAATATTCATGATGTTAGGCCACATGATCGTGTAGAGTTTGGTACCAGATACATCATGTTCATCACCTCAATTGGGATACGAGACATACAGGTATTCCCCATTGAGTAAAGTTGAATAGTGTTCGTTTTTTTCTTCAGAAATAGTATGATTAAAAGTATCCTTGTTCTACCAAAATCACGCCATAAAAAGGGATTATTACGACAATGAGCATAACCTACAATCTACACTTACATCAGAAGCACGATCATGTTAAATTTGCTTACGTTGACGGACACCATCTACATGATTTTGCAGAGCATAAACACGATTTCTCCGAACTTTTTCTAGTTATCAGTGGTAGCGGTAAACATTCTGTCGCTGGATATGAGTACTCTCTTAATAAGGGAGACGTATTTGTGATTAATGGCGACGTAGAGCATGGCTTTCGAGATGTCAATCAACTAAAAGTAATTAACTTGATGTTTGACCAAAAGATTCCTTTTTTTGAGACTCCATCCATTAGACAACTGTCCGGATATCAAGCTATGTTCAAAATCGAACCACTAGCGCGTCAAACAACAGATTATCAAGCCAAACTTACGCTCGAAAGCAGTCAGTTATCTTTTGTAAAGAAGATACTTAGAGAGGTAAAGATAGAATATTATGAGTCAAAATCTGGATTCGAGGTTATGCTCACTAGTTTAATGCAACAATTAGTAGTTACTCTAGCTCGTCAGTACCAAAGACAAAGCAATGAGCTTCCACAAACAACATTAGCTCTTAGTCGTGCGCTCATTTTTATTGAGCAAAACTTCAATAAGGTAAGTATAAGTAGTACTGAAATAGCTAAAGCAGCATTTATCAGCCGAAGGCAATTAGAGAGACTATTTCGTGATTTTTTGGGAAAGTCGCCTAATAATTATCTACGTGAGTTACAGTTGAACTTCGCAGCAAAACTTCTATGTGAAGAAAGCCAACAATCCATACAGTACATATCAGAACAATGTGGATTTAGAGACAGTAACTATTTTTCAAAATGTTTCAAGAGCAAGTTTAACTATAGCCCTAGAGTTTATCGAAACCAATTATTAAATGTATCCGTCAAAGTATATTGATTATAAGAAAGATCTGCATTTGACATCTTAAATCTAGGTTATAATGAAAATAGACAATTAAAAGCTGCCGGCTGTTACATCACGCTATAGTATATGAGTGATAAGTATATATAATTTACCGGGCTGTAGCAGTTGGTAAGCTTGTTATAGCGCTGCTACCTTTCATTCAACCAAATCACCTCTTGCTCCAAAGCTAAGCCATGCTTCTTCATTTCCGTCACCAACTCTCGTAACTCTGATGACTGAGCTAAAAGCTTTTGGCTGTTGCGCTCGAACGAGAAAAAGTCCCGGGCGGTGTCAACCCAAAGCTGGTTTTGTCCATAACGCAACAAAAACGCCTTCCAATTCGGCATCATCCAAAACTCTGCTCTTTCTGTAAGCTTCTCTTTGAGGCGGCGGTAGTTATTCAGCCCTACTCCATCATAGTCAGCAAAAAAGTAGACTATCGGTGCCCTTTCAGGCACCGATAACCAATCAATTAGTTTGTTGTGTAGCTGCCCGCGGTACCAAATAACGGTAGTAGGTTCGTTATTAGGCAACCAATCTAGTCTGTCAAATAGCGCTTGATTCTCCACCAGCCAAATGGAATGTTCTGTGTGAAGATGTCTATTTCGCTCTCCGCCCACCTCAAGCGACAAGACACCAAACGCTTCTGTGGCTGCATTTAAGTGCTCGGTTGGCACGCCGGAAACCTCCCACAAAGGGTTCGCAACCGTTTTAGCCAGAGCGTACGTGACATCGTGACCTGCGTATCCTTGTTTGCTGCTGCGTGTCGAGGCTATGTTTGCCGATCGTTGCGGTACACTGGAAGATACACGTTGGTCGGGGGCTAATCGTTCAAGTTCAACGGCGGCTACATCTATATCTTGAATTCGATAAACAACACCACGGCCTTTAGGCGTAATTTGCACACACCGCGTTTTGTGATTGAACGCTTCAAGCTGCTTCTTTTGAGACGGTGTCATTGTACTCCCGGCAACGGAATCGGGGTAAACCTCAACGAGTCGCGAGAGTGCTTTCACCAACGCCTGGCTCATAGCGATGACTCTGCATATGATTGGGGCAGCTCTTGACTCTCTAGTGGTTCGAAAATCTGCCAGCTATTGCGACTAATATGATTTTTGCCATTGGCTTGGTGAATTGGCACACAATAACGCGCGGTGGTTAAGGGGGCTGGTGAGGCAAATATCAAGGCAAAACCGAATTGATCCGCAATCTCTATCAAACTCGTTTGGTTCTTAGTATCCAAAGCTGACGCTTCATCCAAATAACAGACTGCTTTCATTTGGTGGCGTTTATCTTGCATGAGGTACAACATCGCCAGGCCCGTCACAAGCTTCGCCATCAATACGGTTCCGTTAGAGGCGGCACTATCAATTTCTTCAAATGACTCTTGCGGCTGGCCGTGCTTGGCAACGACAAATTCAAGCCGGAATAAGTCTGCTACTCTTAAACCTTGGCGAGCATTGCCCTCATCAATCAGCAGGCTCTTCGCGCGCTCTAAATCAGCATCATCGAGGATACTGCCCTGATCAAATAGCTCAAAACTTTGACCACTTTCAGTTTGCTCTGCTTGTTGGATCAGCACATTCATCGCATCAACAAGCAGACTTTGTTCGACTGGCTCAATTTTGAAAATTTTAAGATCTGACAGCTGCCTTTGGCTGATCAGGCGGTTGAATTCCTTCATCTTACTTTGCAATGCATATAAACCACTGCGCAGCTCTCTTAAACTGGCAGTGACGTTGACGACGGCCGATCGGGCCCGCCTTTCCAGTGCTTTTTTCTCATCGTCCAAACAATGATTGAATTGAATAATACCCTCTAATTCTTCATCTTGTGTTTGCGTCATCTGAAACTTCGTCAGCCCTTTTTGACCCAATTCATTTTTCATTTGGCGCAATTCTTTTGATAGCTGATCAAGGGCTTTGCAATCTTCAATGTAGTCCTGAAGACGATCCGGAAGTGACGCCAAAGACCAATCATCCCCCGCTATCCAGGGCGAATGTGGCTGGTCAGAAAGTCCGCTAAATAGCGCTTGGTCATCTATTCTTTGTTTTTTTAGTTTTTCAACACTGCTCTCGTCTGAAGCCAGCTTATTAAGCTTATCCGCTACCTCACTTAATTGCCTTGAAAGATCGGCTTGCTTTTCTCCTGAGTTGTTAAGCGCATCGTTAATCGCTACTCGCTGTTTCTCAACAGCCTGTCTTTGCTCGATTCGCTGTGCTTGATTGTGTGTTAACTCTTGTAACTGTTGGAATTCTTTTAGCTCTTGTTCACACTGCCTAACAGCACTATTTAATTCGGCCTTTTTCCTCTCAGCCGCCTCTTGCTCTCTACTTGCTTGTAGTAATTCTTTGAGCTCGTTTATTTGCTCATTAACGCTACCAATTTCCTCCAAAACCTCTGACTCTGTTTTCTGCACATGCTGAGGCAATAGCTCATGAAGCGACAATGTTAAGCCGGGGAGCAAGCATTGCTGTGAGGACTCGCGATTAAAAACGCTTCGCAACTGCTCAGCATTAAGCGAGTACTGTGAGGGTGGCAGTTGCAGAACTTGTTGGCTGAGCACTTTGTTTAGATTATCTAACTCGTGTGTATTGAGCGTCTTAGAAAGGTGAAGGTATAAATTGTCATTTAGGGTTCGCTGTTGATACTGCAGCCGCTGGCGCTGCTGTTCTTTTTCTTGCAATTGTTTTCGAAGCATCTCGGAAGAGGAGCGCTGGGACTGAACACATAATGTGGCCTGCGCTTCATACTCTTTCTCGGCGGATCGTAACTGGCTCTCTAGGAATCCTTGATCCGGAATCAGGGCAAAACGCGCTTCCAGCTCTTGATGTTGCTTCTCCGTACGATCTAGCTTTGCCAGCTCATTGACTAAGTCTTGGCGTTTCCCTGCTTGAGCGATATCTTGCTCTCGAAGTTCACGTGAGGTTTGTTCAAGCTTAGCCTTTTGCTTAACTAGCTGTTCCCGCGTCGTTTGAACGTGACCATGCCAGTCTTTTAGCAACGCATCCACTTTCGGTTGGCATACGGCAATCTTTCCTCGTAAAGATAAGGTACGCTCAAACTTTTGCTCGAGTTGGTAAATCATCTTTTGATTATTGAAAGCGGCTAGGTACTGCTCGTGCTCTAAGTTAATGTCTTGAAACGCTTTTTCCCATTCCTGCTTAAAATCAATACTGGCGTTGGGTAGCTCTCGACTAAATATCGTTAACAAATATTCTTTCACATCACTAGAATTTAGTTTGTCGAGTCGCAGCGTCTTGGTGAGTACCTGCTGGAAGGAACGGGCATCGCTAATATGCTCAAGCTTAAATACGGTAAAGTCAATATCGCTCGTCTTCTTGCTTTTTGCACCGCCATAAATCAAGTGACGGAAGTCCCTCTCGTTATATCGATGGACGCTATATTTCTTTTTTGCTAAGTGACTGACAAGCTTTGGTTGGCTGACGATATTACCATCATCTAAACGATAATCGTCTAAATTCAACTCTCCCTTGTAGGCAAAGTACTCATAGTCATGGCCCACCCCTTTACCGACACACCCAAACACTACTGTGCCCGTTTGCGGTAGAATTACTTCTAGTAAGATATAGGCGCTGTTATTTGGGAAGTAAAAGCGACGCGTTTGATCTCGCGTGTGCGAGCCAAAATCCATTTTTCTCTGATCGATGATAAGTAGAAATTGAAGCGCATTGATAAGGCTTGTTTTGCCATGGTTATTGGGTGCGATTAATGATACAGAATCATCGAGAGGAAGTTCAGCGCGCTGGTATCCCGCACTGCCGATTAACGCTACACGTTGAAAGCCATAACTTAACATGATTCATCTTCCTCATAAGCCGTAGCCGCTATATCACTCTCAGATGCGTGCTCTGTAATTGCTTGGAAGTGATCAAGGTAGCGATATACCGACGGCAACAAACGCCAGTGATTGTTCTCTTGAACGGCAAAACCTTTTCGCACAGCGTTGTCGAGTATCTTTGCGAGTGCATCTCGGTTTAGCTCTTCTGCATCCAAAAGTCCTTGATGCTTTCCGTAAATGTCATCGAGTAAGGTGTTATCAATTGTCCATTGGTAAAACTGGCCAAGGGAGCGACCGCTATCCGCTTGATGATCAAATAGCACCATTAGCAATAACGCTAAATGACGCGATTGTTTATTGATGTTCTGATTACCTTCTTCATCATGAAACCAAGCAAAGCCGCGTCCATCAATCCGCAAATCAAAACCTAGGTTTGCAAATAGATACTGATACTGTTCTGCTTGCAGCTCAAGCTCATGCCATAGCGCGGCATCCGCCGAGCGGTTAAGGTGTCGTCCAGAGCTAAAAAGGTGAAATAACTCGGTCAAATGTGCCAGTTCATTTAAATCGATTTTTCTATTTTGCATGATCTATACCCTTTGCAGGAGTTGGATCAGTTAATGCCCTGATTTTATGGGGGTAATAAGTAACGGCGACGGTGTTTAACGCTGTAGTATTCGAGTGTGGCCCTAACGTGCTTTCCCATTGAGGCTCTTGCACAAGTTCATGGTAAAGTCTTAATAACGCTGCGTCCGGTAAATGCGGATAGTGTTCCCTCAGCCATATCATAAGATTGTCAACCGGCAACGAATCGCTCAGCTTTTCTCTCAACCGCGCTTCATCCACCCAGCTGACCGTTGAACTCGTCGGTCCATCTCCTTCATCAGGGAAAACAACAGCAATAGGCTCAAAATTCATGAATTCAGCCATTAATTCGCGCACCTCATTGCCCAATTGAATTTTGGTGACACGGCTACTTGTCCACAAAGGTAGCCCCTTGGCGTTGAGCCCTCGCGCTAATCCCTTTTTACGAACTTGACTGAGCTGCTTACTAATCACCGCTGAAAGCTGGTTATGCTGTCTTGCTTCCTCACGTAATGGCAGCAAAGTATCAGCACATTGTTGAGCAATGACGCGTCCTTGATAACGAAGCTCTTTCACTTGATAAGCTATCTGGCGCATCGCCAGCCTTTGTTGATACAAAGCGCCACGTATCGAGAGTCGATCGACCGCATCATCCAGTGCTTCTTCTGCTTTTTCTAATAACGGGTAGAAGCTACCACCAAGGCCGCTGTCCATCATTTCGTTCATCGGCTCAACGTATTGATCGTACACTTCTAGGACTTCACGGTAACGACGTTCTATTGGCATACTGGTATCCGCCGATTTCGCTAATTCTGCTATTTCAAAAATTGCTTGTTTGTCTTGAATTAGCTGTTGGGTGATCTTTCTGACAAGCTCTGAGAGTCTGTTCGCGCCGGTACGCAGCAAATCATTGTCCGACCCATCTAGCCCTGCTAACACCTGACTGGTGGCGTCTTTAATCGCGTCGACTCGTGCTCTAAGTACTGCTGATAGGCCAAGCTCATGCTCTTGCGTCAAGCCTCTCACAAAATCCACGACTAATGTATTTAGCTGATAGTCACTACTTCGGTTGATAAGTTGCAATATATCTGCATTAACAAGGCTTGTGAGCACAGTATTACTGTCTGTTTGCTTATTTTTGAATTGATTGATCACCTGCTCAAGTACTCTCAGCTCAAACGCTGGAAACTCTCGCGAAAGCCGCGTTAGCTGCTCAACAACCTCCCAATGTTGATGTAACTGAAAAATGAGACTTTTAGGTGCGACCATTTCACTCCCTTATTCAACGACTTGCCGGCTTTCATTCCGCCGAGACTATCTGCAGGTTTAACTATTTTTATGATGTCTCCTTAATAGCAGTAGGTAAACACTAAACGCATA
The DNA here is from genome assembly GCF_013366455.1 of Salinivibrio sp. EAGSL. Classification (NCBI taxonomy): domain Bacteria; kingdom Pseudomonadati; phylum Pseudomonadota; class Gammaproteobacteria; order Vibrionales; family Vibrionaceae; genus Salinivibrio; species Salinivibrio sp. EAGSL. The sequence goes on from NZ_JABWMG010000021.1 coordinate 23,036, forward strand.
AACATGTCGAATAACCAGACTAGGATCTAAATTGCGCACGTAGTCTATTAGGTGAGAGTAGCTATTTCGATACCGCGCGTTGTCATCGATAATCCAGAACACCTCAGCTTTTCTCATCGATACCGTTAAGTGGTATGATGCGCGCCATTGTCGCGCCACTGACTTGTATGACGTTGGCGCATTCGCATCAGCAAGGTTGTACAAACATGGTTAACAACAAGATCCAGTGGTTTCCGGGCCATATGCACAAGGCACGCAAGGAAATCGAAGAAGTCGTCCCTAAGATCGATGTGATCATCGAAGTGCTAGACGCACGCATCCCCTTTAGTAGCGAAAACCCTCTGATCCGCACACTGCGTGGCGACAAGCCAGTGATCAAAGTACTGAACAAACGCGATCTTGCCGATCCGGCCATGACAGATATTTGGATGGCCCACTTGGAGCAAGAGCAAGGCGTTTCAGCAATGGCAATCACCACGCAGCAGCAAAGTGAAGTCAATCGAATCATGGAGCGGTGCCGCGCACTGGCCCCTCATCGCGAAGCCATGGGTAAAAATATTCGCTCGATGATCATGGGGATCCCTAACGTAGGCAAGTCCACCATCATTAACAGCCTTGCTGGTCGAGTGATTGCAAAAACAGGTAACCAGCCCGCCGTGACGCGCCAGCAGCAACGGATTAACTTGCAAAACGGCGTGGTGCTCTCTGATACACCGGGAATTTTATGGCCAAAGGTTGAGAATCCACATAGCGGTTTTCGTCTCGCAGCAACCGGCGCTGTGAAAGATACAGCAATGGACTACGACGAAGTGGCTTTTTATACCGTGGAGTACTTGGCGAGTGCCTACCCCGAGCGGCTACAAGAACGCTATCAGCTTGATGTATTACCCGACACAGACATTGAGTTGATGGAAGCGATTGGTGCCAAGCGCGGTTGTCTGCGCGCGGGAGGGCGGGTTGACTTGCACAAAGCCTCGGAAGTGCTGTTGCATGATTTACGCGCCGGTGCGCTAGGTGGCCTCACGTTAGAGAAACCGGACATGATTGAAACCGAGCTGGTGCAGGTTGAAGAAGACAACGCCCGCCGAGAGGAAGAAAAAGCCGCTAAAAAAGAGGCCCGCCGTAAGCGTTACCTCAAAAACAAACGTTAATACAATTCGTGACATAACAACAAGTCACATGCCAAAGGGGCATTCGGCCCCTTTGGCAAGGATGCAGCTAGACTTTAAATTGCCCCACTAATTGTTGCAACGCCGTATTTGCCGCTTGTAAATCATGTGCGCGCTGCTCGGTAGTTTGCCCATGTTGATGCAGCTTGGCGACGATATCACGGATAGACGTCATGGTTTGACTAATATCTTCAGTGACTTGGCTTTGCTCGGTGGCGGCCGTGGCGATTTGCGTGCTTAGCTCGTCAACCTGCGTCACTGATTGGGTCATGGTTTCAATCCGCTGCTCAACCTGTTGGCTACTCTCTGAAGATGAGACACACTGCTCTCTCGTCTCCTGCATGGATTGACTAGCCTGTGTCACAGCGTCACTGACCTGTGCCAACATCTTATCGACTTCACCGGTGCTCTGTTGCGTCCGCGAGGCGAGGTTTCTCACTTCATCCGCGACAACCGCAAAACCGCGTCCTTGGTCGCCCGCCCGAGCCGCTTCAATCGCCGCATTCAAGGCAAGTAAGTTAGTCTGTTCTGCAATATCACCAATCACGCCGAGAATCGATTCAATTGCTTTAGTATGCTCTCGCATTTGCGCGACTTTTTGCTCACTGGTTTCCACGTTATCGACGAGGGCTAAGACACTGCGTGTCGATGCCTGCGTCTCTTCACGCGCTTGCTGGGCTTCTGATTGCATCTGACGCGTGACATCATGGCTTTGATTAACGTTTTCCGCGACATCAGAAGCAGAGGCACTTAGCTGATTAATCGCGGTAGCAACGCCTTCTGTTTCTCTTACATGGGCATCTAATGTCGATAAGGTTTGGCTAGCATCATGACTGATTTGCTCAACATAGTTCGAACAGGTTTGATTTGCGCTCATCACTTTCTGTACTAAGTCTTGCAAGTACGCGATGAAGTCATTCACTGAATGAGAGATGCTATCCAGCTCATCATTACCTTTTGTCGGCAATCGTAGTGTGAGATCCGCATCGCCTGAAGATAAGCTATCCACATTTTGCTTAAATGTCGCAAATCGGCCATGAAGTCGCTTAAAGGCAATGAGCATGACCACGAGCAATAAGCCGATAAGAGGTAACTGGATCCAAGCAAGGGTGGTGAGAATTTTATCGCTCAGCGCCGTGAGTGCCGAGGTTGGCTTGGCAACGACCAGCGTCCATGGCGTACCAGAGACTGGCGACAGCAATAAAGTTTGCTCCTGGTCTTTACCTTCAAAGATCAAACGCTGCGTCTGTTGATTTAGAGCCGTATCAATAGCCTTGGCAAAAGGCGTGTTGAAACGTGAGACCGATTTAAGTACATCGTCACGCGTGAAACCACCACGGCTTTGGCTAAGGATCTTGCCATCGGATTCCACAATGGCAATGTTGGCATCTAAGGCTTTTTGCTTTTCCGCGACCAGTTGGTTAAAAAAGCCAAGGGTGACATCAATGGTTGCTACACCATATAAGCTGCCTTGCTGATAAATCCCCATGGCACAATTGGTACGAGGCTGAGCGCTGGCACCATCTTTATAAGCATTGGCCCAAACGCATGCTCCCCGAGGCGCATTTTGACCCGCACGGTGCCAAGGTTGGGTGTAATAATTTGGGGCCTCGTCGCTATTCCAGTAAGTATTGTCGACCAATTGTCCGCTATCATCACGGTGATAAAAGGTGGAGGCGCGATCAACGCCCGCGAGGCGTTTATTAGGTAGTGGCCATATACCGCCTCCAAATACCAGAGGGTTGCCGTACTGATCAATAAGGTGCGGTAGTTGGGTATCGATTTGGGCGCTGGTTAAGGTTGGGATAAGTTGCGTAATGGCGCGCTGCTGCGCTTTTACCTCACGAAGGGCGAAGGTAATATCGCGGCCCACTTCATTCAGGTTAAGCTTAAGTCTTTCTTCTCCCTCTTTTTTAGCGTCGGTGCAATCCATGTCTGTATGCTAAAAACAGTTAGGATCGTCGCGATCAGTAAAAAGACGATCAATCCGATACTGTATCGACCTTGTATGGTGGCAAAAGGTGATCGAGTCGGTTGCATGAACATTCCCTATTTTATTTACAACTTAGAGATATGAGTATAAGACACCGAAATCTTGTGTTGTAAAAAAAGCGTGGGGGGACATCACATTATGTGTACGCAGTTATAAAAAACCCGTCGTACCGAAGTACGACGGGCGTATGCTAATGCCTTTATGTGATTATCATTGTTTATGACGTCACATCCACCAGCGCATCGGCCAACCTATCGATGTGTCGCTCTGCCAGACCAGCAATGTTGATCCGGCTATCTCCTACCGCATAGACGCCGTGTTTGTCTCGCAACTGATGGATCTGCTCACCAGTCAAACCAAGTACGGAAAACATACCACGATGGTGTTGGATAAAATCAAAATAACCGTCACCTGTGCGATCGCGAAGGGCTGACGTCAGGCCTTCTCGTAAGGCATTAATGCGGGTGTTCATGGCTTTAATTTCATTGCGCCATTGCTGCGTAAGCGCATCATCCGTCAAAATGGTTTCGACAATTGCGGCACCGTGATCCGGTGGCATGGTATAGGTGCTGCGCGCCAGTTGCATGATGCGCCCTTTCGCATTCTGCGCTTCTTGGGCAGATTTACCCACCACAATCGCCGCGCCTGTACGTTCTCGATACAAGCCAAAACTCTTAGAGCAAGATGTCGCAATTAATAGCTCTTCAACATTATCGGCTAAAAGACGCAAACCCCGAGCATCTTCTTCTACCCCATCACCAAAGCCTTGATAGGCAATATCAACAAAGGGGGTAAATCCGTTGCGATTTGCAAGCTCTGTGATCGCTTCCCATTCCTTCAGGCTTATATCAGCACCCGTGGGGTTATGACAACAACCGTGTAACAATACCACATCGTCGGCGCCCGCCTGTGATAAGGCATTCAGCATGGCATCGGCATCCACCATTTTGGTCTCACGATTAAAATACGGATAGAATTTCACCGTCAGGCCTGCCGCTTCCATCACCGGCTTGTGATTCACATAGCTGGGGTCTGTCAACCATACGGTGGTCACCGGCTTCGCGAGATTCATCAGATCGGCCAGCATACGCAGCGCCCCACTTGCGCCTGGTGTTTGCACGGCGGCACAACGGTCATATGCGTCCGTCCCTTTGAGTAAGAGATCGACCATAGCTTGGTTGAAGTTTTCATTGCCGGCCAGGCCAACATAGGCTTTCGTTTGCTGAGTTTGCGCTAGGGATTGTTGTGCCGCTTTAACGGCTTGCATAATTGGCGTTTGACCATGACTATCACGGTAAACGCCAATGCCTAAGTCCATTTTATGCTCACGCGGATCGTCACGATAAGCCAGTGACAAAGAGAGAATGGGATCCTGCTGGGCAGGCGAGAGCAGATCTAACATAGTAATACGTCCTTTTAAGCCTGGATGCTCAAGATACGCTATACCCTACCCCATGCGGGAAAATTGGCAACCTCTTACCCGCGATTCTCTTGTCGATGTTGCGCACGCTCGGACAGAAAGTGTACGCATTGGTTGGCACTCCCCCGCCATACGAGGTTTGGATCGGCCTCTGCTTGGATAAATTTGCCGTCGATCAACACATCAATCAACGCCACCACCTCTTGCTGCTCAGAGGATAATTGTTCCAGCGTGTAGCCTGTCCACAACCAAATGTCTTTATCCGGGGCACTTAACACCACTTCTTGTAACATTTTTTTTACACTGTCGAGGTTAGCAGGATGCAAAGGATCGCCACCACTTAACGATAAACCGCGCCGCGGGATCCGTGTATCGAGAAGATCACGAATGATCTGATCTTTAATCACATCAGTGAAAAGGTGGCCACTTTTCAGCGGCCATGTGGCTTTGTTATAACAGCCCCGACATTGATGCTCACAACCTGAGACAAACAAAGTGCAGCGCGTGCCAGGCCCATTGACAATATCGACCGGGATATACTGGTGATAATGCACGATATACTCCCTACATATGTTTAACGCGGCGGATCACTTCTTGCTGCTTACCTGGGTTAAATGGACGTGTATCCGGGCTACCCAAATAGCCACAGACGCGACGAGTCACCGACACGCGCGCTGGGTCGTGATTACCACATGCCGGACAGGTAAAGCCTTTGCTGGTGCAGTCAAATTCGCCGGTAAACCCACATTCATAGCATTCATCGATCGGCGTATTGGTGCCATAGTACGGCACGCGATCGTAGCTATAATCCCAGACGTTCTCCAACGCTTCTAAATTATGCTGGATGTTGGGATACTCGCCATAGCAAATAAAGCCACCATTGGCTAAGCGTGGATAGTCCATTTCGAAATCGATTTTATCGTAAGGTGTGACTTGTTTTTCCACGTCGAGGTGGAAGCTGTTGGTGTAATAGCCCTTATCCGTCACCCCTTCAAGCACACCAAAGGCTTGCGTATCAAGCTGGCAAAAACGACTACAGAGGTTCTCACTCGGGGTGCTATACAAACTAAAGCCATAGCCTGTTTCTTCTTTCCAGCGCTCGGTCGCATCATGCAAGTAGGCGACAATCGCTTTCGCTTTCTTTTGCTTGACCACGCTGTCGTAAAGATGCGGCGTGCTGCCATAAAGGGCATTAATCGTTTCGTGTAGGCCAATATACCCTAGCGAAATCGATGCTCGGCCATGTTTGAAAATCTCACTGACTTCATCATCTGGGTTAAGGCGGATCCCACATGCACCTTCCATGTATAAAATGGGCGCCACGCGGGCTTTTACCCCTTTAAAACGCGCAATTCGAGTATCGAGTGCCTGACGAGCAATATTTAACGTTGCATCGAGGCGCGCATAAAAGGCGTCTTCATCCCCTTCTGCTTCAATCGCCAATCTGGGTAAATTGACACTGACCACGCCTAAGTTATTCCGCCCTTCATGGATCAATTCGCCGTTTTCTTCATAGTCACTTAAGAAGCTTCGGCAGCCCATCGGGGTTTTAAACGAACCGGTGACCGATACAACTTGGTCATAATTGAGAATATCGGGATACATTCGTTTTGAGGCGCATTCAAGCGCAAGTTGCTTGATGTCATAGTTCGGATCGTCAGGCTGTCGGTTTAAGCCCTCGCGAATGCAAAAGACCAATTTAGGGAACACAGCGGTTTTGCGATTTTCGCCCAAACCGGCAATACGGTTGGCTAAAATAGCACGTTGTACCGCACGTGCAGACCATGATTCACCGAGCCCTAAACCAAACGTAACAAACGGGGTTTGCCCATTGGCCGTATGTAAGGTGTTTACCTCATACTCCAACGATTGAAACGCATCAAAGCACTCTTTATCGGTTCTTGCTCGCGCATATGCCTCGGGCTCAGCAATGGCCCACTCTCGCGCCACAAGTAAATGTTTTTGGTAGCTTGCTTCAACGTAAGGCGCTAACACCTCATCAATACGATTGATGGTGGTGCCACCGTATATATGACTCGCCACTTGCGCGATAATTTGTGCCGTCACCGCTGTGGCGGTCGAAATCGACTTAGGCGGGGCAATTTCTGCGTTCCCCATTTTAAAGCCTTTTTGCAACATGCCGGCTAAGTCAATCAACATGCAATTAAACATGGGGAAGAAAGGCGCATAGTCTAAATCGTGGTAATGAATTTCGCCTGATTCATGGGCGCGGACAACGGCGCTCGGTAGCATGTGCTGTTTGGCGTAATGCTTCGCCACGATGCCCGCGAGTAGATCGCGTTGCGTCGGAATAACTTTGCTGTCTTTGTTGGCGTTTTCATGCAGCAACTCGGTGTTCGTTTGACCGACCAACCCTTGTACCTCATGATTCAATCGCCCTCGGCGCTCTCGTGCAATGTCTCTATCGTGGCGGTATTCAATGTACGCGCGCGCGACCGCTTTATGCGGGCCAGCCATAAGCACATCCTCTACCGCATATTGGATGTGATCGATATCTACTTCGGCATCGCCAGCAAATTGCGTCGCAATGGTATCCGCTAAACGACGAATCGCCTCATCAGTCAATGGGCATGATTCAACGTCACGCAGCGACTGCGCTGATTCTCGCGCACACGTCACCGCCTGAACGATACGATCTGCATCAAATGGGACGCGTGTTCCGTCGCGCTTAATTACCGCTGGCATATGCCCTCCACACCATATATAGGATTATAAAAACATCATAAACACAAGATGTGGCATTAGATAGCAAATGCGGGATCGATTGTGTTGACTCAGATCATCGAACTTTCGAATAACCAAAGTCGACCGTTCAAACGCCTATCTGTTCTCCAATTTGCTGGTCTGTATTGTTGCAATTATTAGCGAAAATCAAACCTTGTCCGCAATTTGATCGCGAACTCACCTAGACGTTGAATATTTGCAGTAGGATCACGGTGAAAAGCAAATGATTAAGGTAAGGGGCAATCGTGCTTCGACGCGTCGGACTGTTGGTGCTGCTAGGGCTATATGTTGCCCCAAGCTATGCACTCACGGTAGCAACATGGAATTTTGAATGGCTAACCTTAAAGACCGATCAACGGGCTGGTATTCGCCATGAAGAGGATTACCTACAACTCGCGGCCATATTGGCGCAGATCTCTCCAGACGTGTTGGCATTTCAGGAGGTCGATAGCCCTGAGGCGTTAGCCCGTGTGATACCAAAAGAAAAATATAACTATTACTTTTCCGACCGTTACGCAGCACTCAAATCCTCTTCTCACAGTCAGCAGCTGACTGGCATCGCCGTGCGCAAAGGTTGGCAGGTGGACGATCGGAAGGATTTTCGTGAGATTGCCTTACCCGGACTGTTTGGCCTCCCTTCTTTGCGTTATGGCGCCTATGTGGTGATCACGCCTCCTGGCCATGCACCTATTCACTTGTTATCCGTTCATCTCAAGTCGGGATGTTTTCACCAACACCAAGGCACAAGCAGCTGTAAAAAACTGAGTCAACAATTCAGAGCGCTCGCGGAATGGCTCGCGGTTCGTGATGATAAAAACGTTATCATTGCCGGCGACTTTAATCGCTATATCGGAGAAAATAATGATCCATTTTGGCATACATTTAACGCTCATCGCCTTGAAATCGATGCCAATCCCCCCAACATCGTCAACGTCACCAAAAACGTGCGAGCACGCTGTAAAGCACGGCGTTACAATTGGCGCACTCAAACTTGGAACCAGGTGATGTACAGCCGCTTAGTGGATCATGTTTTGGTCTCTGAGCCTCTTGCCAATCAATGGCAGTACAGTTTTCAGTATCAGTTTGACTACCACAAGGTAATGACACATCGGCTCAGCGACCACTGCCCGATTGTTGCGCGCTTCGACATTGAGTCGGCGTCGAAATAGATTGACCCAATCGCAAAAGGTTGAGAAGGTCTTAATGCCGCTAGGAATGTCATGGTATTGACACAGTGAGCCGTTAGCCTTGCTATATGTGATGGGTTAACGATCACTCAAGGAGAAAAAATGAACAGTTTACAGCATCAGGTTATCCCAACAGATGATGACCTGCTAGCCGATTATCTTGATGATACATCGGCGCATCATCGCCCCAACATAGCGGGCCACAATGATGTCTTTAGTGATGATATTGAAGACGCCACACGCTAATCTGATTGCCTCAGCGTTAATTTAACTTCACGCTGACAACGCGTCATCCTACCCTTGTTACGTTGTCAGCAAATCCACCGACGTGTCGATATATTATGAAAAAAGCTCTCTCTGCGGTGCTGTTATGCGCCTCTTTTCTGTCTTTTCAAGCCCTTGCGGCCCCCGAACTGATAGCCAAATCAACCCTTGATTTTGGTGACTTCGAAAAAACAGCGAATGTCGAGATCGAGGGCAATATTCAAGACGATGTACTTCGTCTTGTTGAGCGTGGAGTCAAAGAAGAAGAAGCTGACTACTTTGTGATTAACCAAGTCAGTGAAGATACCCACAAAGAGGTATTGATCGTGTCGGTGACCCTCTACCGTGAGTTCACTACTGACAATCAAAAACGCTTTGAGAATCGGCTCGGATAAGCATGGAATGATAAGAGAGGTAGGTACGAGTGCGTCCCAGCGTCGACCTACCTAACGCTTTAGGCTTTCCTTTGTTACACTTCTGCACTTTATAACGATAAGAGCAATGTTGTGATTGGAACCTTAAATAAAATGCGCACCGAAGCAGGCGCATCCGTGCAGTATTTTCTCCGTGTCGGTGAGCAAGAACTACACCTTAACCCGCTACTGGGCCACACGCTCACCCTGACACACACTGGCAATATCTTTTGTGATGCGTGCGGTCGAAAAACCAAAAAAAGCTATTCACAAGGTCACTGTTATCCCTGCATGAAGAAGCTAGCGCGCTGTGACATGTGTATTATGAAGCCTGAAACCTGTCATTATGCACAAGGGACATGCCGGGAGCCTGAATGGGGCGAGCAGTTTTGCATGACCGACCACATCGTGTATCTCGCCAACACGTCTGGGCTAAAAGTCGGGATCACACGCGCGAACCAAATGCCAACCCGCTGGCATGATCAAGGCGCAACGCAGGCCCTGCCAATCTTCCGTGTGAAAACCCGCCATGTATCTGGCCTGGTTGAGGTGGCAATCGCTAAACACGTTGCCGACAAGACTAACTGGCGTGCGATTCTCAAGGGGGACAACGACGTACTTGATTTACCAACAGAAGCGGAACGCCTCACCCAGGCCATTGCATCCGAGCTTGCTGATATCCGTTTACAATTTGGTCAAGATGCCATTGTGCCGGCTGAGCAAGGCGCTCTGACATTTAGTTACCCTGTCACTGAGCATCCAACCAAGATAAGCTCCCACAACTTTGATAAAAATCCGCACGTAAGCGGTATATTGAAAGGAATAAAGGGCCAATATTTGATTTTCGATACTGGCGTGATCAATGTGCGTAAATTTACCAGCTATGAAGTCACGGCTTCGCACGAGTAACTGACACTTGGGGTTCCCCTATAACCGTGCAAGGCTACCCACAGACTTGCACGGTGTCTGCTTTTATCGGTGTGCTTTATCAGTCAGCACCGCCATCGTAAGACGGCTCACGCATATATCACGGCCGCGTTCATCTTGGAGGGTAATACTCCAAACTTGCGTGGTTGCCCCAAGATGAATCGGGCGTGCGACCCCGGTCACTGTGCCTTGTCGCATCGCGCGTAAATGATTGGCGTTAATATCGAGGCCGACGCAGTATTTCCCTTCAGGCACACACATATTAGCGGCGAGTGATCCCAAAGTTTCAGCCAACACCACCGACGCACCGCCGTGCAACATGCCCAGCGGTTGATGCGTATGCGCGGCAACCGGCATGGTGCCTGTTAAGCTGTTGTCATCAAACGCCGTATAAATAATCCCTAAATGCTCAACCAAGGTATTCGCCGATGAGGCATTTAGCCCCGCGAGCGACATGTCTTTTTTCCAAATGCTCACCATGTCTCACCTATTATTCATTCAATAACCGCTAACGGTTGCCCTGATGATCAACGTCGACTAGCGCAACACGAAGAAAGCAGCACCGTAGACGCCGGGGCGATAAGACAGTACATTACCTGTACTAACTGAGCGCCGTTCACGGCATGCTTCGGTCACGCCCATGTTAGGTAAAACGATACAGGAAACAATCATGCGACGCACGGCCCACACAGTCATTCTGTCTATCTGCTTCATTCTCACACTTACAGCCTGCTCAAATTCACCCACAGGCCGGAATCAGCTTTTGCTCTTTTCTGGCAATCAAATGGCTGACCTAGGCCAGCGTTCATTTGAGGAAATGAAGCAATCCCAGCCAATCAGTCAGGACAAAGCCGTGAATACGTACGTACAGTGCGTGGCTCAAGCGATTTTAAAAGTGGTTCCGCCTCAATCAAATTTTTCCGAATGGGAAGTGGTGGTGTTCGACAGTGAGCAAGTGAATGCGTTTGCTTTACCAGGCGGAAAAGTAGGCGTCTATACCGGCCTACTCAATGTCGCAGAGACGCCCGATCAATTAGCAGCGGTTATTGGTCATGAAATTGGTCATGTGTTAGCCGATCATAGTAATGAACGTCTTTCTCGCTCTCAACTTGCCGCACTGGGCCTAACAGTTACCGGTATGTCTCTATCAGATAGCCCTCATGCCGCCATGGCAATGGCCGGTTTAGGACTTGGCGTGCAAGTCGGTATTTTGCTGCCCTATAACCGCGCGCAAGAATCAGAATCGGATAAAATTGGCCTACAGCTGATGCATCAAGCCGGTTTCAATCCGAGTGCCAGTGTCGACCTATGGCGCAATATGGCCAAAGCGTCTGATGGCGCGCCACCCGAACTGCTCTCGACGCATCCGTCTCCCAACACTCGCATAAAAGCACTCGAGTCAGGTGTGTCTCGCTTGCCTAACGTCCCTCACCGTATGACAGCCCAGTGCCAACGCCCGCGTACAAACTAATCATATGCAAACATTGTATTAACAAAGTGAATTCACTCACAAAGGCACTATCTATCGTGACTGATAATCGATGAAGCACAGTAACCCCTACCCTTGTCACACAAATCATTAACCTTTGTGTTACGCTTAGCCTAGGTTTTAGTGGGTAGTGATTCTGTGTGATTAAGCAGTCTTTCATCTTTTTGATTTGCATGCTATGGGCGCCGTTTACGTTAGCAACGTCACAACCCCATGCAGATTTATTTGATCAGATGTTTGAAAAACATGCACTGGTCATGATGCTAATCGATCCTGATAAAGGCGATATTCTTGCTGCTAACACAGCTGCCAGCGAATTTTATGGGTATTCGCGTGATACGCTGGCGCAAATGAACATCAAAGAGATTAACGATTTATCCCCTCAATCGGTTGCAGAAGAACGAAAGCTGGCAGCATTAGAAAAACGTCGTTATTTTGTGTTCCGTCACCAGTTAGCCGATGGCTCAACCCGTACCGTTAAAGTCTCATCGGTTCCGGTTTCTTATCGCGGCAGTCCAGTGCTTTTTTCTATCGTCACCGACATCAGTGAATTTCGCGCCACACAAGAATCCTTGTGGCATTACCAAAATCGTCTAGAGCACATGGTTGATGAACAAACTCAACAGCTTGAAAAACGCACAGACCACCAACTGATTGCGACTTCACTGGTTATTATCTTTCTCGGTGTGATGTTGACCACGATGTGGCTGGTGTTACGCAAAAAACGCCGCACCGAATATGAGTTACAACTTGAACGTGGTCGTCTCGATGAAATTATCCGTGGTACACATGTAGGCACGTGGGAGTGGCACGTCCCGAGTGGTCAGCTGGTAGTGAATGATCGCTGGGCCGAAATCATCGGATACAGCCAAAAAGCGCTTTCTCCGATCACGATAGAAACATGGAAGTCACTCTGTCACAGCGAAGACTATGTCTATGCTCAAGAGAAAATACATTCAGCCTTTGGTGACTTAACGCCAAACTATGAATGTGAGTTCAGAATGCTGCATAAAGAGGGTTTCTGGGTCTGGATATTATCGAAAGGCAAGGTGATGGAGTGGGATCGGAGCCATAATCCAGTCCGGATGGTTGGTACACACCAAGATATTAACGAAACCAAGCGTTTGTACCTGCAGTTTGAACACATGGCCCATACAGATACCTTAACAGGTGCCCTCAATCGAATGGCATTCAAACAACGCGCCGACCAAGCACTGGTCCAAGCTCGGCAGCAAGGTGCGCACTTTTCTTTACTTTTTATTGATTTAGACGGCTTTAAAGCAATTAACGATACCTACGGCCATGACGCAGGTGACAGCGTACTCGTGGAAACCACAAAACGCATGAGTAGTAGTATTCGCAATTCTGATACGCTTGCTCGCCTTGGTGGCGATGAATTTGCCGTATTGCTCGAATACACCAGCCATCCAGATGACGCGGGGCGCGTGGCTGAAAAAATAATTGCCGGTTTAAGCCAGCCCTTTCATGTCAATAACAATCAAGAAGTCACACTCTCAGCGAGCATAGGTATTGCCTGTTACCCTGAACATGGTGAATCGTTTGAGTCGTTATTAAGTTGCTCGGACGCCGCCATGTATTATGCAAAAAGGACATTAAACGGCGGCATTTTTGCGTACTGTGATCCCAAACGAGACACGATTTGACCTTAAAAGCTCGCTCCACCTCAAAAACAAAAATAAGCCTTATCTAAAAAATCGAGTCGCAACCAGTAATTTCGCTATGATGACGCGCAGTACTTACTCTATGATGACGCTATAGCTTTAGGGCTTTGACTCGCTAATGCCTCATTGGTCACATCTTGAATCGAAATAAACATATGATTCACTTCACCACGCGTATTGGCCATCGGATGCATGGTGATATTTTGGTACATAAACGGTAACTGTCCGGTAATCGGGCGCACATGACGGCAGCGAAACAAATAAGGTCGCTGTTGCCAAACAATGAAACTGCGACACCGTAATTCGAAAACCGGCTGAGACTTGGCGCGAAACCAGGACGCATTGATCTCGGGAAACACGTCGAACAGCGAACGACCTTGTACATCTTTCGCATGTTTGCCGCTATGGTGGATCATAAATCCGTTCCACATTTGGATGTGAAAATCGCGATCGAGTACGATTAATCCCATATCGATATGCTGCACCATATCTAGCATCCAATGGAATTGATCAAAATCTTGTGTGCTCATTCCATTACTCCTCATCCATCAGGTACGCTAACTTGGCATCCAGTAGCGGTAGTGATTCATCCAACAGCAGCAATAGAAGATCGCATTTTATCTCGGTACCATCAATCTGATAACTGACCTCAATGGTCACTGTTCGCTTCCATGAACCCTTCATCGCCGAGATCAATTGGTCAACGTCAGCATGTTGTCCAAGTAAGGCCGGATAGCTTTGCGAAAACTCTAACGCCGCCTGATCGCCCAGTCCGCGGAGAAAAGCGCTGATTAAAATGTTGCTCACATCCACAAGGAGCTCTAATTCATTATCCACCGATCCGTCGTCTGGGTAGTCGAGCAGTTGGATCATTTCAGTAATACTCGAGTCACTGATCAACATCAGCGCTTCACCAGCGATCCCTTCACCACTAAAGCCTTGGCACACTCCATTCATGGTGTTGGACTGGGCCAGATGGCGAATCGTCATGGTTAATTCAGTCACCTCAAACACATTTACTTGCGGCAAAGGCATATGGACAAACACACCGCAGTGCCGGGCGAGTTTATCCGCCGCCTGGCCCATGGCAATGTTCACGACTTCCATATAAATATCACGACGGCTCAGTTTTTCGTGCGACGTTTGCGCACGCTGGGTATCTAAAGTGGATGTATTAGGCAAATAGGCTTTGATTAACGCATCGACCCGCTCGCGACTAATCGGCTTTTTAACAAAGTCTTTCGCGCCTCGCTCCAACACTTGCTGCTGTGCTAATGGCTGGATATCACCCGACACCACCACAACCGGAGTGGTCATGCCCGCTTTTTGCATAGCCTCTAACGTTTGATAACCGTCTAATTCTGGCATGGTCAAGTCTAGAAACATGATGTCAATCGGCTGACTGTTGAGCACGTCGAGTGCCACTTTACCGTTTTCAGCAAAGTGCACGTCAGCATCGAGGTCTTGAGGCAAGGTTCGAGATAGCTGTTTGCGCGCTAGGGCAGAATCATCGGTGATCAATATTTGTTTGGTCAAAAGCCTCTCCTTTTCGACTTCTTAGCTGAGACTATGGCAGCGTGATCACTGTAAGCATAAACCAAGTTCGCCAGGTATGAGGTCGAACCCGTAAAAATCACTGAGATTATTTGAGATCGCTAAGGATTCACGTTTGATTGCGTGACATCGTGTTCGCACAGATAGCTCAGCCGGTCGGGGCGAGTCATCAGCATCGGGGCATGCACGTAGAAATGACGTAAACAGGTTAAACACAGCTGGACGCATTGATAGACTTTTTCACGGATGGTCTCAGGATCGTCATCAAACTCCCCAGTTAACAAGGCACGCCAATCCTCGGCAAGCTGATCAATCATAGCAAGGTCCGTCTCTTGCTCGATAATATGCGTCAGCGCCGCTTTTATCGGGACAATGTCTTCACTGGCAGCAAATATATTGCGTAACGCAATAATCACATCCATCAAGGCATCTTGTGTAACCGGTTTTTTTGCTGCCGCATAGAGGCGAGACATGGCCAATCGAATCCCGCTGGAATCGGTATCATCCACCAGCATGCTCCAACGCTCAATATCCACTAAGTCTTCATCACCAATTGCCACAGGATCGCTGGTTTCCGCTACGGTGCTAAAATCTTGTCGTCGGTTGTCCAATGAAAAGGGATCAATACGCCACACCCACTCTGGCGCGACAAATGCCTTATGTTGGCCAAGATAACAAAGCGCCATGCATAAAATGATATTCAGCTCGGTAATTTGCTGCTCGCCCTCAGCATCCAGAACCTCCTCGGGCCAATCATCGTCTTCAAGAAAGTCGCCAAAGTTGATCGCAAATGCGTAGCCAGACTCTAACATAAAGCCATTATTCCGGCGCTTCGCCATTAGCCCCGCTGCTTGTAAGACATATTCAGCAATACCCGGGGTGTAGCGCCGTACACTGCCCCATTTGGTATCGAGTTCGGCCAAATTCGTGAGCGCCGCATTACGAAATCCTACAAACATGGGAATATGCACGACCTCACCATCGGCAAGGCTGCGTGCCATGTCTAACATCTCTTGGACGGTAGTCACGAAACGGTCAGCACTGACCACGCCACGTATCCGCATTAAGTCATAACTATTGACCAAAATGGAGACAGGGAGACTGGCTAAACTCACCATGCCGCGATGCCCGGTGGCATCTTTATAGTCACCACACGTTTGTTGTGGCTCTTTGCCAGTGGTGGTGAATAATCTTGATAAGGCAGGATCGGCCGCCATCCGCTTTTGCACCAACTTACTGATAGGGAATTGCTCAATAGCTGCGGTCAGGTAACCTGCTCCCCGATAAAAAAGGTGCGGGCGTTGTCCCGCCTTAATCAGAAACAAGGGATACAACTCACCGGCCAGTTGGCAAAATGCACTGGTCAAGGGGTCGGCGGTGGTGATCCGCGTGGCGAGCTCTCCCCCTTGTTGTGCCCGCCACACATTAAAGACATGACGACCATTTTGCATCACATGGGGGAGGCGATAAAAAAAGATTGTTCACTTTCTCCCTGGTCAACCGCGGATACCCGTAGCTGACGGCACAGCTCAATATACTGGTTCAGCGTGTCTCGCTGGATCCGGCTTAGTCCGAGTTTCTGCATTAAAATTAAGCGGCCTTCGGCCTCTGTGACATTCAAGATGTAACTCACCACACGGTGGCCCATCGCCTTCACAAAGTGCGGTATGGCCGGATAGGACATCATACTTCCTAACCTTTCGTGAATAAGGAACACGTATACATATCGGCACACATCCTAAAAACTATAAAAATCAAAAAAAGCGTCAAACCAACAACGCCAACGAGCGAATAGGCTATGGCATCCTCCCAACGCTTTCCCATGTTTACCTAAGTATAGCCATTTCAATCATTAATCTTTCGATGACAAACCCAGAAACAATTTTGCGCACAAAGGGGATGACGAGGCCTTGACCAATTGATGACCCCCATCTATTCTAGCGTACAAGTGTACGCTTAAATAAAGATAAGAGTTATGGAAACCAAAACGACAACCTCACCGCCGCAAAAACCACGTTTGATTTGGCTAAATATCAGCGTATTTACGCTCACGTTTTTCATCGCGGTCATTGGCACCCCGCTTTGGGCTTGGCACCATGGTTTCGATTGGATGCAGATCACCGCACTGATTGTCGCCTTTAGTTTTTGTGGGCTGTCGATAACGGCAGGCTATCACCGCTTATGGGCCCACAAAACTTATCAAGCCCATCCGGTCCTGCGGTTTATTTTTGCCATTGGGGGCGCGTTTGCACTCCAAAACAGTGCCCTTCATTGGTCATCCGATCACCGTATTCACCATCGTCACGTAGATGACAACGATGTCGACCCTTACTCGGCGAAACGCGGCTTTTGGTTCTCGCACCTAGGCTGGATGTTACGTGAATATCATCCCGACCGTTATGGTGATTACAGCAATTGTCGTGACTTGCAAAAAGACAAGATCGTGATGTGGCAGCACAAGCACTACTTGGCCCTGACACTGGCAACCAACTTTGGTTTTCCTATCGCGTTTGGCGTGATTCACGGCGATGTGTGGGGGGCCATTTTACTGGTCGGCTTCACACGATTAGTGCTCAGCCACCATACAACGTTTTTCATTAACTCCTTGGCCCACGTATGGGGAAGTCAACCGTACACCGAGAAGAATACAGCCCGCGATAATGGTGTTTTAGCCTTTATGACCTTTGGTGAGGGGTACCATAATTTCCATCACATCTTTGAGAATGATTACCGCAACGGCATTCGCTGGTGGCAATTTGATCCAACGAAGTGGTTAATTAAAACGGCCTCTTGGCTTGGGTTGGCTGAAAAGCTGCGTGTTACGCCGGAAGAAAAGATAGAAAAAGCACGGGCGACAATGCAGCTTCAGCGTGCAACGCAAAAGCTAAGCAATAAGCCCAATGCCGCGCATCGCTTGCAAATTCTACAACAAGAATACGATACCTTGGTGGCGAAGATGGCTGATTACTACACGCTCAAAAAACAATTACTGGCATTTGAACGCGATAAATTCCGCGAAAAAGTAGAAAAGGCCGAGTTAAGTCAGCAATATCAAGATTTGAAACTGCGTTTTCATCAACAAAAACGCAGCTGGCAAGTACTCACAGCGAAATACGCCAGCTAACCCAACGCCATCGTCAACGTCGATAAAAACCGGTCAGTGATACTGACCGGTTTTATTGTCATTTTCTATAACGGCGTGATTTATTCGGCCGGCGGCTCGAGAAACGAAAGCAAGATGGTTTCTAACTCATCCCACGGTAAGGGTTGGATATCAATCACCTCAATCCGTGACTCTGCCGTTTCAATCGACATGGGTGTGACGGTGACAACCTGATTGGCAACGTTAAACGCAAAAAATCCCTCTTCGGTGTTTACCACCGCCTTGATTCGCTGAGCATTGAGATTGCTAAATAACCCATACAAGGCATCAAAGGGAAAACAACAGTGCGCGGCAAATAACCAACCACAACTGACATAGCCCTGCCCCTGATTTTCTTTGCGGGTAAAAATGTCATCTGGACCCAACGCAAGCGTGGTCATCGGCTCAGCATTGCTGTGATGATGGTGATAATGCGCTTTGCGATCTTGCCGAGGTAGCGAAAGCCATGCCGTCTCGAGCGCGCCGTGTTCAACGCCAGTCACCAAGCTTTTCTTGCCATCAAACGCCGCGACATAATCATAAAACGTTGCGATTTGCCCTTCAGTACACTGATCGAGCTTGTTGGCGACCACCACATCCGCTAACGCGATTTGATCGTGAAAATTCTGATTTTCACGATAACGCACATCGTCAATGCAACGCGGGTCCACCAAGGTCATCGTCGCGCGTAGCGACAAATGGGTATCGAAAGGCGGCTGGGTAAGCTTACCGATAATATCCTTAGGATGACCCAGCCCTGTCGGCTCAATTAAAATTCGATCCGGCTTTTGCGCTAATAGCGTATTCAAGCCTACCGTCATAGGCAACCCAGCGACACAGCACATGCATCCCCCCGGCACTTCCTTCACCAGCGCACCTTGCTCAGAGAGGATCGCACCATCGACACCCACTTCACCAAACTCATTGACCAATACCGCCCAGCGCTCTTGCTCAGGTTTATTCGCCAGCAAATGACGAATGGCAGTCGTTTTGCCCACTCCAAGAAAGCCAGTGATGATGTTGGCTGCTACGTGACTCATTGCTTTATCCTGCTCGTTATCTGCATTGACGTAGTGTAACGGATCGCGAAAAAGTCGTCGCCTATTGGTAATCATGCACTGAAAAGCCCCATTTCCCATCCAATCAATTACACAGAAAGTGATGAAATATCATACACTCACTGAACGTGGTGATCATTGCTGATAAAAGCTTGATGAACAACTCCCACTAAACGCTGCGCGTTTTGAAGGAGTTTCAAAAAGAAAGCCTAAGCTGCCTCTTTAGGCTGGTTCCCAGCCTGAATACCTAACGCCCAGTTTAAATTAACTTGCGCACTGGCTACATCTCGGGGCTTCTCACAGCCACAATCGCATGAGTGCCAGCGATCAGCTAAGGTTTTTTTCTTCTTAGCTCCGCAGTCTGGGCAGGTTTGACTTGGCTTAACTTGCTTTGTTGGTACTTCAACGTATTCGCTACCAGCTTCTTCCGCTTTATAGGACAGCAAATTAAGAGTCATGGCTGGCGCGGTATTCAGGATTTCCCGATTCAAGCCAGCCTTTTGTTTTACGTTCTTCCCATGCTTCTCAGCAGCCCCTTTGGCGGTGCTGGTCATGTTCTTAACGGTTAGTTTTTCAGTGGCAATTAATGCCGCCACTTTCACTAATTTTGCAGTTTCTTTATGAGTAAAATCGAGTCGTTGACGGGCGATTTTTTGGTGCAATTTAGCAATTCTGTGCTTCAGTTTGCGATGGGCGCGAGTCCCCCCTTTTGCTAACGCAAGGTCGCGTTGCACAGACGCTAGTTGATCTTTGCTGTTTCTCAGGTAGCGAGGGTTTTCGACTTGCTCAAAATGGCCATCTTGATCGATGGTCGAAAAATAATGAGAAACACCCCAATCAAGACCAATGGCTTTAGTGCCACACTGTCTTTCAATGGAATCGTATTCCATTGAAACCGAGATAAACCACTCACCATTCTTGCGAATGATCTCGGCAGTTTTTGGCTTACCGCCAGCGTTTCTGGCTTTGCCTCGGATCTTAACGATGCCGACATTAGCCAGATAAACTGCGCCATGTTTTTTCTCTTTTAGGTGAAGTTTCCATCCATCACCATGCGCTTTGTAACCCCAGCCTTTAAATCGTTGAAATGGCTTAAATCGTGGAAAGCCAGCTTTCTTATCACCTTTCTTTAAACGGCGAAAAAACCCGTCAAATGCCAGTGCAACCCGCTTTAATGTGACTTGTTCACTCTGAGCATTGGCATTGAAAATGCCATGCGCTTTGCGAGTGTTGCGCCAGAGAGTATTAATTTTGCACTGCTCTGAAAAGCTAAGGCCATAATCAGAATTGCGGTAAGTTTCGATGCGATCACGTAAAGCCCAGTTGTACAACTGGTGATGATGCACAAACAAATCCATCAGCGATTCTTCTTGAGAAGCCGATGGTTTCAGTTTGTATGTGACTTTACGGATTGCTTTTTTCATACAACTGATTATATTTAGTTATTATGAAAAAAAAGCTATAAACACGCTTTATCACAGCGTTTATAACATTCACTACCATTTAGTTCTTGTGACTAAATATCGCCGTCATTGTATCACGCCAGAGGTTGCTGCGTACTTAGAGTCTCAGTATAAAAGATTACTGGAAACTTGGGGTTGTGAACTCTTGGAGTGCAACGGTGAACCAGATCATCTTCACCTTTTGATTTCTGCGAACCCCAAAATACAACCAAGCAAAATGGTGAACAGCTTAAAAACTTCCACATCAAGACTTGTTAGAAAGGAGTTTTCTGAGTACTTGGGTAAGTTTTACTGGAAGCCAGTTTTTTACAGCAGAAGTTATTGTCTGGTTAGTTGCGGAGGTGCGCCACTTGAGATCGTGAAGCAATACCTAGATCAGCAAGAAGGGTTTGATTAAAACCACCACTTCGTGGTGGTGAGCCTTTCACCACCACCTAAATTAATTTCGCTTAGGCTCATTAGATTTAGATGGAGCACTTGGCGCTATTGGGTAGAATAAAAGATTCGCTAACACACTTCTTAGGAGGAAGTATGCTGAATCCATCAACGGCAAAATCGGTGATTGATCACGCCATGTTTATGGGCGCAGATTTCGCCGAGCTCTTTGTCGAGCACCACCACTCGGGCAACGTCGAGTTATTGTCTGGTGAGGTGGATAAAGTCAGTTCAGGGATTGATTTTGGAATTGGTATCCGTTTGTTTTTCGGTCATAAGGTCCTTTATGGCTATACCAATAGTCGCGATGAAGAACAGCTTAAAAAAGTGACCAGTTTACTTTGCGCGCGTGATAAGCGTGACCAAATTGCCGCTGCTGGCCCCCTTAATTTGTCGCATTTAAATGACAAACATCCTGTGTCTGAACCTCTATCTCGTGACCAGCATGTGGCAGATAAAGTCGATTTTTTACGCCACGTAGACCAACGTATACGCGCCGAAAGTGAAAAAATCACACAAATTATTGGTCGCGTCGGCCAACGTGAACAACAGATTGAGATCTTTAACTCTCGCGGGTTGCACGTTAGCGATACACGTCATTACACTCGGATTGCTGCAACCGCGGTTGCCACCGATGGAAAAGAGCAATCGACCGGCTTTGATGCCCCTGGCGCACTCACTGGCTGGGAATTTCATCACGATATTGATCCCGTGGCGATGGGCGAACGCGTTGCACGTCAAGCATTAACCAAACTCGGCGCCCAAACCTGTCCTTCTGGTGAAATGCCCGTGGTCATTGGAAATGGATTCGGTGGGGTCATTTTCCACGAAGCCTGTGGCCATTTACTAGAAACCACCTCGGTAGCCAAACAAGCCTCGGTGTTTCATGATCAAATGGGTGAGATGATTGCTAGCCCAGTGGTTAGCGCCGTCGATGATGGCACCTTAGCCAACGCATGGGGCTCAATTAACATCGATGATGAAGGTATGGAGACTCAGCATACCCAGCTTATCAAAGACGGTAAGCTCACCTCGTTTATGGTCGATCATATGGGCAGCCTGAAAACCGGTTATGCACGCACCGGCTCAGGCCGTCGTGAGTCTTACAAGTTCGCGCCGACCTCGCGGATGCGGAACACCTTTATCGAGCCGGGTAATGATGATCTTGATAAGATGATTGGCTCCATGGAGCGCGGCATTTATGCTAAAAAAATGGGTGGTGGTTCAGTACAGCCCGGCACCGGCGAGTTTAACTTCGCGGTGCAAGAAGCCTATTTGGTAGAAGATGGCCAAATCACCGCACCACTCAAGTCCGCAACGTTAATCAGCACCGGTCCGAAAGTACTTAAAGAAATTAGCATGGTTGGTAAGGATCTCGCCCTCGCCGCGGGTATGTGTGGCTCTGTGAGTGGTGCCGTACCGACGACTGTGGGTCAGCCCGCACTTAAAGTCGACAACATCCTAGTAGGAGGCGGTAACGCATGAGTGAGCAAAACGTGAAAGCAACCCTAAGCGATGCCGTCGATCAGGTATTAACACTCGTTCAGGCAAAAGGGGCCCACGCAGACGTCATTGCCAACGCCAGTGAAAGTTTGTCATTGAAGGCGGATCAAGGCGATCTGTCCGAGCACAAAGTCACCGCGGGCCAAGTGATCGGCGTACGTGTGATCAAAGGTGACCAAGTTGCCACCAGTTATTCCGAATCGCTAGATAGCGACAGCCTTGCCAGCATGGTCAACGCCGCGCTAACGAATGCGAGCTTTACCAAAGCCGACCCTGACCAGAAAATTCGCGCCGAAGGGCAGCAGATCGATAGCCAAGATCCCACTTTGTTTCAAGCGGATAATACGCCGATTGAAGATAAGATTGCATTGGCACTCGCGATGGAGCAAGACGTGGTCAATCAACCACGGGCAACGGGGGCGCCCTACAATGGCTACGGTGAGCAAACCCAGTATCAGCTGCTGGCTAATACCCTGGGCACACGCTGCTATCATCGCGAACGGAGTTTTAGCTGCTACACGGCAGCACTGCTCAATCACGACGGCAAGCAATCGATGCATTTGGGGGCGTCAGTGTCACGCCGCTTTGCCGATCTCGACCAAGCATTTGCAACCCGCTTGGCCTATGACACGGCTGATGCATTGTTAGAGGGTGGGCCAGTCAAAACCGGTCAATATGCGGTAGTGTTTGAACATAATTGTTTAAGCGAATTGCTGGGCGCATTTGGCAGTTGTTTTTCCGGGGATGCGGCCAAACGGGGTACCAATCCATGGCGCGAAAAAATCGGAAAACCGATTGCCGATCCAGCCCTGACCATTACCGATATCGCACGTATCGATGGCGGGATGCGCAGCAAAGCCTTTGACAGCGAGGGCTTTGCTACAACCGACACGCCGCTAATTGAAAATGGCATATTGGTTGGGTTGTTACATAATAGCGCTACGGCCCATCATTTTGGCGTCCGTCACACTGCCAACGCCGGCCGCAGCCCGAAAGGCGGCTTAGATGTCACTTCACGTCACGACCTCATTGGCGCCGGCAAACAAAGTGGTGCCGAAGTGCATGGAGGCGAGTATCTCGAACTGGTTTCGCTGCAAGGGGTGCATTCTGGCGCGAATGCTATCAGTGGTGACTTCTCGTTTGGAGCCAGTGGCTTCTTGTGCCGTGACGGTAAGCGTGTTCGCCCCGTGCGTGGCATCACAGTGGCAGGTAATTTCTATACCATGCTCAATGAGATTGATGCGATTGGCAACACAGTCACGCCTAATTACGATGGCGCCTTCTTCGCCCCTCGGATACGGTTTGCCCGTTTGTCGATAGCTGGCGAGTAGATAGATGGCGAGTAATACGTTTTTTTATAAGCCACATATTATAGGCCCATATGGCACCGCAGACGTCGGTGCCTTTTTTAGATTACTTGCCGGAGGCTTACACATCCATGGCTGACGCGCTGGTTTCAGTTGTCTGCCGGTTTTTTTTCCGCGCTGCGATATCGCTACTTGACGTTGCGCTGTCAACACTGTGTACCGCTGGATCCGTCTTAGCCGCAAGATCAGTAAACGCTTGTAAAGTCACGTCGCTTTTTAAAATCCGCCCATGCCCTAGCCCATCAGTAGGCAGCAAGCAGACATGTTGATAGTCGTTTGCTTTTTTAGTCACGCTGAACGAGGCAAAACGATCGTTTCTGTCATGCGCAATGACCACCTGATGACGACGCGCGCCGAGTTTAGTCAAGGGTTCGATGGTTTCGATCGGATAACCATGCTGCTCACCCACTTCTTGTACAATTTCATCAAACAGCTTGAGTGAGTAGCCGGACTGGCGCACCGTTGCATACAGATTCTCACGATAATTCAACACAGGCGCGACCAAGAGTAATGGTAAGTCATCTAATTGCGGATGTTGGCTCTCGAGGACGGCCGCCGCACCCATACTGTGGGCGACGACACCAGAAACGTTGTCTACTTGATCCAAAACATCGTTGATTGCCTGCACAAACCCTGGAATATGGCTTTCGTGCCCCCCACTTTCACCATGGGCCGGATGATCAAACGCCACAGCGCGAAAACCCAACGAGGCAATATGCGCCATTAAAGGAAAAAATTGGCTCGCCGAGCCGGACCACCCATGTGTCAGTAACCAGGTCGGGCCCGCGCCAACGCTGTACATCTGTAGCTCGCCTTGTTGACTCTGCGCAGTAAACCGCTCTAAGCCATTCGGGGCCGCGTTCACCGCTGGACTGCGCGTGGGGGTAAGAAAGAGCTTGCGGGCAATCTTCCTTGCATGACTGGGGGCAAGTCGATGATGACAACGGCTAACCGCGCCTATCAACGTACGTTTTGCACTAAACCGGCCTGGGGTCGAGAAGTAGATTTTTCTGCTCATTGTGAATCCTTCAAATCAATAACACATCACTCCTGGTATGCGTCCAAAAATAAACACGGTGAGGGTGAGTCAACACGCGCGGCCTTACCTTACCGGAACCTTAGGTGTATTCCTAGAACGAACGCTTGTTTTAAAACAGCCGGAATAACTTGTCGTCGCCATTGCGCGATATACCACCGCAAATTGTGCAATAACTGTTCCATATTCTTTTTAGTTTTAATAAGTGCTTTTTTTATCTAGCCGTAATGTGACATATGTCTTCATTATGTGCACCCGTCGGCATAAGATGCGAACCAATATCGATCCCTTAACGACATCCACGGGATCTAACGCTGAAATTATTATAATTCTCTAGGTGGGAACGCCAACTATGACAGTTATCCTTTTAAATCTGATCGCTTTTGCGCTGTTACTGGCAGTGCTTGTGAAGTTGCACAAGCAACAAAAATCCCTATCAACGCGAGTCTTTACTGGCTTAGGCTTAGGGGTGGCATTCGGTGCTGCGCTGCAAGCGTTATATGGTGCTGACGGCACGGTTACACGCGAAACCATTGACTATATCAATATCGTCGGCTCAGGCTACGTGAGCTTGTTAAAAATGATCATCATGCCGTTGATTACCGTGTCAATTATTGGTGCCATCTTAAAGGTGAAAGACTCGGGTTCACTGGGTAAAGTCTCTAGCTTAAATATTGGGATTTTGCTGGCAACGACCGCAGCATCTGCACTCATTGGCGTGTTCGTCAGCAGTCTATTTGGATTGTCTGCGCAAGATATCGTGCAAGGTGCGCAAGAAATGGCTCGCGGGGCTGCACTTGAAGAACGCCTAGGTACCGTTGAAAACCTGTCACTGGCTGATATGGTGATCTCTTTCTTCCCACAAAATCCGTTCGCAGATTTAGCAGGAAGCCGTCCAACGTCTACGATTGCTGTGGTGATTTTCTCTGCGCTTGTGGGAATTGCCGGGGTAACGCTTTCACGCACACAGCCTGAACTGGGTGAGCGCTTTGAACGCTTTATGGATGTTGCTCAGGCGCTTGTACGTACGCTGGTGCGCATGATTATCGGTTTAACGCCATACGGTGTCTTGGCATTGATGACGAAAGTCATTGCCGGATCAAATGTCAGTGAAATCCTGCAACTGGCAAACTTCGTTGTCGCTTCATACGTTGGCCTAGGCGCGATTTTGGTGATGCATTTGATCTTAATCGGCCTAGTAGGAATGAGCCCAGCTCAATACTTGAAAAAGATACTCCCGGTACTAACGTTTGCCTTCACATCGCGCTCTAGTGCCGCGACTATTCCGCTAAACATTGATTCTCAAATGAAGAACTTGGGGAACGATCCGGCCAGTGCCAATTTCTCAGCCTCTTTCGGTGCGACCATGGGGCAAAACGGCTGTGCAGGGCTATACCCTGCCATGTTGGCGGTGATGATTGCACCAACCATTGGTATTAATCCGCTCGATCCTGGCTTTATCGCGACCTTGGTTGCCATCGTAACGGTGAGCTCTTTCGGTATTGCTGGCGTTGGTGGCGGGGCAACGTTTGCCGCGCTGATTGTACTCTCGGCACTGGATATGCCGGTCGCACTTGCGGGTCTGTTAATCTCAATTGAACCGTTAATCGATATGGGCCGCACCGCGATTAACGTTAGCGGCTCAATGACTGCTGGCACGCTCACCTCACGCTTAACCGGTGGCCAAGATAAGACTATCTTCGAGCACCACGAAGTGGTGAAACAAGACACTGCAAACGCTTAATGGCGCGGTGCCATCGTTTATAAAATGCCACGCCGCATTGGCGTGGCATTTTTGTGTCTATAATCATCCATCAATTCGCTGACTTAATCCCTTATAACTTGTAAGAATTTATGTCAGCGATTACACTCTGCCGCATTGTTAACGCAGGCTCGATCTGCCCTACACGAGACATTTATGAGTATTGAACAAACACTTCAGGCACGCAGCGGCGGCCAATGTGAACTTTGTACCCGCCAAGACAACTTATCTGTATATGACGTCCCGTACTCACCAGATACCACCGCGAACAGCTGCGTATTGGTTTGTGGCACCTGTCATGACCAGCTAAGTAATCCTGACAATATGGATGTGAACCACTGGCGTTGCCTGAGTGACAGCATGTGGAGCCAAGAGCCGGCCGTGCAAGTCGTCGCTTATCGCCAGCTTTCTCGCCTTTCGAGTGAAAGCTGGGCGCAAGATAATCTCGACATGATGTATATGGAAGATGACGTGCGTAAATGGGCGGAAACCGGTCAAGATATCGAAGAAGTTAAAGTGCTGGATGCAAATGGTGTGGCGCTGCAAAAAGGCGACGACGTGACCGTGATTAAAGATTTGCCAGTGAAAGGCTCAAGCCAGGTAATCAAACAAGGTACCGTGATCCGTGGCATTAACCTGACCGATGATCCCACCCATGTGCAGGGTAAAGTGAACGGCCAAACGTTGTTCGTGATCGCTGAGTTCTGCCGCCGCAAGTAATTGGCAGCATACCGTCGCCCTTTATTTAAACACGGTCTTTTCTTTTGTTAGCGTATAACGACCAGTTATTGATGCTGTTGGCGGTATTTGAACGTGCCGCCTTATTACTCATGGCCTTATTTTGGCTCACTCGCACCCATCTGATCCAAACCATCGTACAGAAGACCCAGCGCCATCCAATGGAAACAGCGCTCATTGCCGCTTTATTTGTATTGTTTGCCTTGTTCAGTACCTACACGGGAGTGAATGTCGATGGGTCGCTGGTAAATGTACGCATCATCGCCATTATCGCCGGCGGTATTTTGTTTGGTCCTTGGGTTGGCGTGACTGCCGGCGTCGTCTCGGGTGTTCACCGCTATCTTATCGATATTGATGGGCCAACCTCACAAGCCTGTTTGATCGCCAGTATTATTGCTGGGTGCCTGTCGGCACTGATTCATTATCGCGCAGATAAACAGCATTATGCACGCTACGGCATTTTGGCGGGTATGCTCTGCGAATCGCTGACCATGCTGCTTATCCTTTTGCTTGCCCGCGATCAAACGCTCGCCCAACACATTGTTGCCACCATTAGCTTCCCGATGATTGCAGGTACCGTCTGTATTGGCCTGATCATCCAACTGGTGCAGTACATCGATGATGAAAAAGAACATTTAGCCGCCCAGCAGGCTAAGCAAGCGTTAGATATTGCCAACCGCACTCTACCGTATTTTCGACGCGGAGAGGCGCGAGGTTTGACCAAAGCGTGCAGTATTATTCGTAAAGACACCGGTGCCGATGCCGTGGCTATTACCGATACCGCCGATGTTTTGGCGTATGTTGGCATTGGTGAGGAGCAATACATTGATGCCCATCACCAAATTAGCCGCCTTACTCAGCAAGCGGTAAGAACCGGTGAACAAATTATCAGCAATGATCTCAACGTGCATGATTTTCGCTCTTTGTTGATCATTCCGCTATGGGAAAATGGCGTGGTCACGGGAACCTTAAAGGTTTTTTATCGCCAGCCCCATCGTATTCGTCGCCCCATGCAGGAAATGGCGATTGGTTTATCACAATTGATTTCGACCCAAATGGAAGTTGCGCGGATACAAAACCTCAAAGAAATGGCGAGTAAGGCCGAATTTTCTGCGTTACAAAGTAAAATTAACCCTCATTTTTTGTTTAACGCCCTCAATGCGATCTCCAGCTTGATCCGCCTGCGTCCGGATGACGCCCGTGGCTTGATTGCCAATTTGGCCGACTTTATGCGTTACAATTTAGAGCGCACGCAGGATCTGATCCCCATTAGTGATGCCATTAAACAAGTCAAAGACTATGTCGCCATTGAGCAAGCACGTTTTGGTGACAAACTTACGATCCGCTTTGATATTGAAACGACCGACACCAATATTGCGCCCTTGCTGATACAGCCGCTGGTTGAAAATGCGATTCGCCATGGTTTTCAACCTTCTCGTCGTCCTTGTGATGTTATCATTGCGGTGCGCGAAATTGCGCAAGGAACGGAGATTAGCATCACAGATACCGGGATCGGCATCGATCCTAATATTGTCGAGCAACTTTATCATGGCACCATCGACAGTCATCATATTGGATTGATGAATGTGCATCAGCGTTTAATCATGCTCTATGGACAAGGCTTAACTGTTGAGCCACGCAATCCCGGCACACGTGTATCATTTGTGATTAACCATAAGGAGCCTTCATGCTTCGCGCTGTCATTGTCGAAGACGAATACTTAGCGCAAGAAGAGCTACGTTACTTAGTTGAAAAGCACAGTGATCTCGAGATCATCGAAAGCTTTGATGATGGGCTTGCAGCGCTAAAATACCTGCAGACCCATTCAGTGGACGTGCTGTTTTTAGATATCAATATCCCCTCGATTGATGGCATGTTACTCGCGCGGAGTTTACATGCCGATGCGCGCCCGCCCTTTGTGATTTTTACCACCGCTTACAAAGAGCATGCCGCAGATGCTTTTGAGCTTGAAGCGTTCGACTACTTGCTTAAGCCGCTTAACGAAACACGGGTGAAAGGCGTACTCAATAAGCTTGCTCTCGCGGCTGCACCTACCGATATCCTGACAGAGCAACGCCATACCTTGCATTTGATGCGTGATAATCGGATCCGCATTACCGATACCGCCGACATTCTTTATGCCGCTGCCAACGAAAAGACCACCTTGGTGTACACACCCGACGGTGAGTTCTATGTCCCTTACACTATCAGTGAATTGATGACGCAATTGCCGGCTAATTTTTTTCGTTGCCATCGCTCTTATTGCATCAACTTAGATAAAATCACCGAAATTGAACCAGGCTTAAACAGCACCTATCACGTTTTCCTCCCCGGCATTTCTGATCCTGTCTTGGTCAGTCGCGGTAATCTGAAAGCGTTTCGCGAACGGATGCAATTGTAATTCATGCCCTCTCGCTGCAGTTCATGCCCGCTAACTGCAGCTCATTTTATCTTTTTCACCTACTCTTGATGTGGGGATTCAGGGTCGTATCTTGGGGGTGTTCTCAATAGATAAAATCCTGGAGCGTTACCATGAACGCACGTTTATCCCCCGGCATCAAAACCCTTATCGGCACCGTATTGGCCCAGTTTGCACTTGGCTCTGTGTATACGTGGAGCCTGTTTAATGCTCCCCTTGCAGCCCAGCTTGACGAGCCAGTCAGCCAAGTGGCCTTCACCTTTGGCATTATGACACTGGCATTGGCCCTGGCTTCTTCCGTCTCGGGCCATCTACAAGCACGATTCGGTGTCCGCCGCGTGACCATTGGCGCTGGCATACTGCTTGGCACCAGTCTCGCGCTAACCTCGGTGGTCAGCCAACTATGGCTACTTTACCTTACCGCCGGCCTTCTGATTGGTTTAGCAGATGGTACTGGCTACCTCATGACGCTCTCCAATTGCGTACGCTTTTTTCCCAAAAACAAAGGGCTTGCCTCAGCCTGTGCTATTGGCGCTTATGGTTTAGGCAGCTTAGGTTTTAAATACATTAATCTGTACTTTTTAGCTGCAGGCGGCGCAGCACTAAGTTTTCAAATGTGGGCGGTTCTGGCCTGTGTGATGGTCGTGATTGGCGGCGCACTGATGCACGATGCACCACAGCAAAAAGCCGCCACAAACGCATCTGAGGCCGATGCGCCTGCTGATTACACCCTTTCTCAATGTTTTAAAACCCCGCAATTTTGGTTACTTGCCACGGTATTTGTCACGATTTGTATGAGTGGGCTTTATGTCATTGGCGTCGCTAAAGATGTGGGTGAACTTTATGTCCACCTTGATGCTGCCACCGCTGCGGAAGCGGTTGCCATTATCGCACTGGCAAATCTAGGCGGCCGTCTGGTACTGGGGGTGTTGTCTGATCGCATGGCGCGCAGCAAAGTGGTTGGCTTGGCACTCCTCGTCTGCGCGGCAGGCGTAGGTATGCTCCGCTTTATGCCACTGGACCAATACAGCTTCTATTTGTCGGTTGCTTGTGTCGCGTTCAGTTTTGGCGGAGCAATTACCGTATTCCCCACCTTGATGAGCGACTATTTTGGCATGAACCACCTCAGCCAAAACTATGGTTTTATGTACCTGGGCTTTGGTGTCGGTAGCTTTATGGGCTCTGTCATTGCGGCGCTATTTGGCGGTTTTGTTGCCGCGTTTAGTGTGATGCTGGTAATGATCACTATATCCTTGTGTATTGCATTCACTATTCACTCGCCCAAGCACAATCAAGAGAAGATTAAGCATCATTGGCAGTTGGAGTCATCGACCAGCTAAGCATTGTTATACACTTTCCCCTCGTCTTAGCAATAATACGAGGGGCTCTTGTTTGTAATCGACACACCAAAAATAAAATGTGACAGCGTCACATAAAGTGGTCCAGTTTACACTGTAAACCCCGTAATATCGGCGCTTGTTGATAAGTCTATCCCTAAATACTGAATAACATCTCAATACATTAACAACGTTATTGATTGTTGTGGTGTACTCGCCTAATTTAAAGCCTCGGCGTCGGGCCTTCCTCTTTTCTTGCTAGGTGTTAAATGACACGGACGCGATTTGTTACGCTTCACAGCAAAGCAGCACTTATTTTTATCCTAGGGTTACTTGCCATTATTTTCAGTAGCCTTTTATTGACTCGCTATTTTTTCCTCTTCGGTATTGACCACCTAGAAGACATAGAAATCACGCGCGCAAATCAGCAAGCCAAAGCGGTGATTCAGCGTGTCATCGATAATCAAGTTGAATATGCAATTGATTGGGCCTATTGGGATGATACTTACGCGCTACTTACAACAGGTAATAATCGCTATGCGCAGAGGAATCTAAGCGACGAGACATTACTCGCACTCAGTTTAGATATGATGGGGTTTGCCGACTTAAGTGCTGAGGTAGTCGAAGCAAAAGTACTGGAAGATGCGGGCAACAAGTCGATTATTGATGCAATATATCGCTCCCCTGCCGTCACAGCCCATATTCATCAACCCATTCCTGATAAAGAGCTGACTCCTTTCGCTGGTTTACTCCAGCTTAGAGGCCGCATATGGGTGATCAGTGTCAACCCAGTCCGAGACAGTGCGGGCACTGCACCGGTCGTCGGCTGGATGGTTTGGGGGCAAGCGCTGACGGGTCGCTTTCCCTCCGCTTACGATAACATATTAGCGGGCAACAACCGTCTCGTTAACAAGGGGGATACAACAGGAGAAGGGAGCGTTGAACGCATTGTTCGTACTGACAATAAGATAACCCGCTATACCCCCTTATATGATTTGAGCAACCGCCCCATTGCGGCCTTAGAAACCACCGAATCTCGCCATTACTATCAAAAGGGAAAGCAAGTATTTCAATATCTTATCTTAGCTTTACTGGCGATGACCTCATTTATCGCTTTCGTGGTTTATCTGCTTTATCGACACAATATTGCTAGACAATTTATCTCTTTTGAGAAAAATGTGAACGCTCTGCTCGGTAACACAGCTCCTATCACAGCGCCCAAAGATATGTTTACCCGCATTACTGAACAAATCGAGGCAATGGCGAGCACGTCCTCTTACGCCGAACAACAACTTAAAGAAACACTGTCTAAATTTGAAGCGCTGTACCATAGCCAGCATCTAGGCATGATACTTTTAGAAAATAACCAGATTGTCGACGTGAATCAGGCACTACTTAATTTGCTTGGTCATCAACGCACACAGCTTATCGATGCCCCACTCGATATCCTATTAAATAACAAAGATGGCACACTGTCTGATCTGAATGCCTTCCAACAACAAGACGAGCAGGATGTTACTCACTTTGAAACTAACCTACGCAGTGTCACTGGGCAAACTATCTCTTGCAATGTAGAAGCGATGCGGCTAGACAATCAGACGTCTCAAACTGTGATGCTGGCGGTGAAAGATATTAGCCAGCAAAAACGACAAGCCGCTTTAATAGAAACACTATCACACCATGACACCCTGTCTGGTTTACTTAATCGGCCCTCGACAACTAAAGCCTTAAATCAAGCGCTTACGAACAAAAAGGCCATTATCACCCTCTACATAATTGCCACACGTCTTCGTGAAATTTACGAGATATATGGGCATCAAGCCTATGACAATGCGGTAAAGCATATCGCTGATGCTTTGAAGCAACAGTTTCCGCAAGCGGAAATCGGTAGGCTAAGCGAAAATGAGTTTATCGTTTTCACTGATCAAATAGAGGAGGAGCAATTTATTCCTCGCGCGAATACCGTGCTAAAAGTCAGTGCAAGTCATCTAGCTGAGACGACTGCAGACTTTGATATCGGCCTTAACGCCGCAATGATAGGGCCTGAGTTCGCGTTTACCCATTTTGAACCCCTCGTCCACTGTGGTTTCTACGCGATAGAGCAACAGTTGGTACCCAAGCACAATGTGACGATTGTTGATGAAGAGATTGTGCAAGCTGCCAATGAGACATTAACAATTAATCGAAACCTGATCACTGCACTGAAAAACGAAGAGTTTACCGCTTTCTTCCAGCCCATCGTTAACGCGACATCGAATCAAGTGATCGGTTTTGAAGCATTGGCGCGTTGGCATCATCCCGATTTGGGGATGATATCGCCAGGGGTTTTTATTCCGTTGGCCGAAAAACACAAATTAATTATTGAGCTCGACGAACTGGTGTTAGAAAAAGCCTGCGCATTTTTACAAACCATGCAAAGGTATTGGAGTAAAAAATCGCAGCACCGTCTCACCATTCATGTCAACCTCTCTAGTCCTCACTTTGGCGCAAGTGCGCTGATTAATAACTTGCAGCGACTCATTAAGCAGTACCAACTTTCGCCAGGACAGCTGGTGCTGGAAGTTACCGAAAGTATTCTACTCGGTGCCGACCAGGAGACAATTGAACGGATGCATGCCCTCAAAGCGTTAGGCGTCCAGCTAGCCTTAGATGACTTCGGTACCGGCTATTCATCGTTTAGCTCGCTGTGTAATTTTCCGCTCGATATCGTCAAATTGGATAAATCGTATATGAGCGAAATTGAAACCAATGAAAAGGCCAAAACCTTAGTCCGCAGCATCATCAACATGGCTCAAGAGCTGGGAATGACCACCGTTGCCGAAGGCGTCGAAACCGCGTCTCAATTGCGCATTCTCAACGTCTGGCGTGTCGATGAAATTCAAGGGTTCTACCACTTTAAACCAATGAGTGCAGAGCAGGCATTAGACACCTTTGGTGAAAATGGTTAATTGTAAGAGCGAGCCATATTTATTATTCCTCTCGCAACGTGCTAATACAATTGCTATTTAGTATTATGAGGTTATAAATAAAGGTTATTTGGCCTGCTCTTACTTTATGATGAGCGCCTCTCGCTGTTTCAGACTGAAGAAGTCTGCTCAAGTCACTTTAATCATCCGCAAAAATGTTGATCTTTGGGCCGGTGGCGGGCGATGTTTTTTGTTGTTCGGCTATTTCCGCTAGGGTCTTCTTGTAGGTTTCATCGCTCATATCTCGCCAGTAACGCGGGTCGCGGCCAGTCTGTTGATCATGGGCAGCGGTTACAGGGTCTTTGGCTCGGGCTTCTTCTAACACCAACAGATCGGGCATCGGTTGACTCACATCCATGTAACGCTGGATCATATTCCACAAGCGCTGGTACTCCACCACACGCTCGTTGGTGCCAATTAAGTTGCTAATAGGTACACCCACAGAGTAAGGCTGATAGCGGTGAACTAACATCAAATTGTAGTTCAGGTGGCCTTGAGGGCTGGGTGCCGACATCAACACACAGTCAAATTCAATAAAAGGATGCGTAAAGCGCACTTTATTACCACGCTTATACAAGGTCACCATCCCTGTTTGACGGTTTAAGCTATATACACGTTTGCTTTTCAAAAAAGGTGCTAAGAAATAGTAGCCTTTACATACCAACTTGTAGTGACCCCAAATTAATAGGCATGGCAACGTCCCATAGAGTGTTTGTCCATAGAAGGCAGCTGATAAGTCATCCCATCTTTCGCTCCAGCTTCCATGACTAAACAATAGTGGATAAAGCAATATTAAATAAGCCAAAGGCAAAAAAAACATTAGTATTATTTTTGTCATAGTTAGTAAAAATGTATAAAACTGAGACCAGCCGGATAATGCTTCACTATTTAACCTTTCTTCATTCCAGTATAACGATTTATTATCACCTTCAATATCCTTGAGGTAAGAGGGCGTAACCTCTCCAGCCAAAGATAGAGCAATGGTGTCATTTGCCTTGGTAAAGGGGAACACTTTCC
>NZ_JABWMG010000022.1:0-57582 GCF_013366455.1 Salinivibrio sp. EAGSL
AGGTTATCGTCCACAGTTCTACTTCCGTACAACTGACGTGACCGGTACTATCGAACTGCCAGAAGGCGTTGAGATGGTTATGCCTGGTGACAACATTAAGATGGTTGTAACGCTTATCGCGCCAATCGCGATGGATGAAGGCCTACGTTTCGCTATCCGTGAAGGTGGCCGTACTGTAGGCGCTGGTGTTGTTGCCAACATCGTTGAATAATGATTTGACGAAACACTAGTAAAAAGGGCATCATTTGATGCCCTTTTTCTGCGTTTGACACTCCTATTGGCGTAATTTTCGCCACTCATGGTCGGTCAGCGCGGACTTTAGTGATCGTATCACCCTCTAACGAGAGATAAGATCACCACGTGCCTTGCAGAATACTGACCGTATGCTGTTATAGGCACTGCCGTCTATGTAGACTTGTTACAGGTAGAATGTATGAAAGCGAACGCTGAGACCCAATCCGGTTCGATGGACATCCTCAAGTGGGGTGTTGTTTTTGTCCTATTGGCCGCAGCCGTGGTAGGGAATAGCCTGTACAGTGATGTGTCTGTAGTAGTGCGAGCTGCTGCTGTAGTGGTGCTGGTTGCCGCTGCTGGCGGTGTGGCTGCACTCACGATGAAAGGAAAAGCTGCGATCACGTTTGCACGCGAATCGCGTATGGAAGTGCGTAAAGTCATTTGGCCTACGCGCCAAGAGACTTTGCAAACCTCTCTCATCGTTCTGGCTGTTACTGTCGTTATGGCGCTCATCTTGTGGGGCGTTGACGGAATTATGGTCCGTCTAGTCCGCCTAATCACTGGCGTGTGAGGTAAAAGTACATGAGCGAAGCTCCCAAAAAACGTTGGTATGTGGTTCAGGCTTTCTCTGGTTTTGAAAGCCGTGTGGCGCAATCATTGCGCGAACATATCAAGATGCACGAAATGGAAGACTATTTCGGGGAAGTATTGGTGCCAACCGAAGAAGTGGTTGAAATGCGCCAAGGTCAACGTCGTAAAAGCGAACGTAAATTCTTCCCAGGTTATGTGCTCGTCCAAATGGTGATGAACGATGAGTCGTGGCACCTAGTACGTGGTGTGCCACGTGTGATGGGCTTTATCGGCGGCACCTCTGATCGCCCAGCTCCAATTTCTGATAAAGAAGCGGACTCTATCCTCAATCGCCTTGAAAAAGCGAGTGAGTCTCCGGTGCATAAAACCGTATTTGAAGCAGGTGAAGTGGTACGCGTTACTGAAGGCCCATTTGCAGACTTTAACGGCGTGGTTGAACAAGTCGACTACGATAAAAACCGCCTTAAAGTTTCAGTGTCTATCTTCGGCCGTGCAACACCGGTAGAGCTTGAATTTGGCCAGGTAGAAAAAACCTGATCAAAAAAGCACCGCTAACGGTTGGCAAGGGCGCGAAATTTGACTATAATTTCGCGCCCTTTTGTTAAACGGGAAGTCTGTCGCAAGATAGACGTTAGTACCCAAAATTAGGTAATTGAATAATGGCTAAGAAAGTACAAGCTTACATCAAGCTGCAGGTTGCAGCGGGTGCAGCTAACCCATCGCCACCGGTTGGTCCTGCTCTAGGTCAACACGGTGTGAACATCATGGAGTTCTGTAAAGCGTTTAACGCGAAGACTGAATCTATCGAGAAAGGTCTACCAACTCCTGTTGTTATCACTGTATATAGTGACCGTTCTTTCACCTTCGTAACCAAGACCCCACCAGCGGCGATTCTGCTTAAGAAAGCAGCCGGTGTTAAGTCTGGTTCAGGTCGTCCGAACACTGAAAAAGTGGGTACCGTTACTGACGCTCAGATCCAAGAGATCGCAGAAACCAAAGCGGCAGACATGACGGGTGCGGACGTCGAAGCGATGAAACGCTCCATTGCGGGTACTGCCCGTTCAATGGGCCTGAACGTAGAGGGTTAAGACAATGGCTAAAATGACTAAGCGCATGCGCGTAATCCGCGAAAAAGTTGATGTGACCAAAGAGTACGACATCAACGAAGCCGTTGCTCTACTTAAGGAACTGGCGACTGCAAAATTTGTTGAAAGTGTTGATGTTTCTGTCAACCTTGGCATCGATGCACGTAAATCAGACCAAAACGTTCGTGGTGCAACTGTACTGCCGAACGGTACTGGCCGTGAAATCCGTGTTGCAGTATTCACCCAAGGTGCGAATGCAGACGCTGCGAAAGAAGCGGGTGCAGATATCGTGGGTATGGAAGATCTTGCTGAGCAAGTGAAGAAAGGCGAAATGAACTTTGACGTTGTCGTCGCTTCACCAGACGCAATGCGCGTTGTTGGCCAGCTAGGTACTATCCTAGGTCCACGCGGCCTGATGCCAAACCCGAAAGTAGGTACTGTAACTCCTAACGTTGCTGAAGCGGTTAAGAACGCGAAAGCAGGTCAGGTTCGTTATCGTAACGATAAGAACGGTATCGTTCATACTACTATCGGTAAAGTAGACTTTGACGCTGACAGCCTAAAAGAGAACCTTGAAGCGCTGTTGGTTGCACTGAAGAAGGCGAAGCCAACTTCAGCAAAAGGTACTTTCATTAAGAAAGTTAGCCTGTCGACCACTATGGGTGCTGGTGTTTCATTAGACCAGAACTCTTTGGACGCAAGCGTTAACTAATTGCGACAAGCGAGCGAGTAGTTTATACTCTCTCGCTTGGCAATTTTATGGCTGAGTTTGCTGCGGCAAACTTCGTCCAAGACCGTAGGTGTTCATAGCGAACTTAATCTCTCCTACGTAGACGGTGCCAGAACATGATAGATTTTCGTCTTTCTTGGATCTGCACCGTAAAAGCTCTCTCTACGCTATGTGGGGAGTGGTGTTAAACAATCCAGGAGCAAATCCAAATGGCTTTAAACCTTCAAGACAAAAAAGCAATTGTTGCTGAAGTCAACGAAGCTGCCAGTGGTGCCCTGTCTGCAGTAGTTGCTGATTCTCGCGGTGTAACCGTGGATGCGATGACTTCTCTACGTAAACAAGCGCGTGAAGCGGGCGTTTTCATGAAAGTTGTTCGTAATACACTGGCTCGCCGTGCAGTTGAAGGCACAGACTACGAGTGTCTGAAAGACACTTTTGTTGGCCCAACTCTGATTGCGTTTTCTAACGAGCACCCAGGTGCTGCTGCGCGTCTTTTTAAAGACTTCGCTAAAGAAAACAACGAGTTTGAGGTTAAATCTGCTGCATTCGAAGGCGTGATCACTGACCCAGAGGTATTGGCGACACTGCCAACGTACGACGAAGCAATTGCACGCCTAATGATGGGCTTGAAAGAAGCTTCTGCCGGCAAGCTGGTTCGTACTATCGCCGCTGTTCGCGACCAAAAAGACGCGGCCTAATTGCCCGCTTAATCTGGTTGCTTAATCCTTTTATTGTTGACTTTAAAGAGAATTGTTATGTCTATCACTAACGAGCAAATCCTAGACGCAATTGCAGACATGTCTGTAATGCAAGTTGTTGAGCTTATCGAAGCTATGGAAGAAAAATTCGGCGTATCAGCTGCAGCAGCAGTTGTTGCTGGTGGTGCTGGCGAAGGCGCAGCGGCTGAAGAGCAAACCGAATTTGACGTTATCCTGAAAGAAGCTGGTGCGAACAAAGTATCAGTAATCAAAGCGGTACGTGGCGCAACTGGTCTAGGCCTGAAAGAAGCGAAAGCGCTTGTTGACGGCGCGCCAGCACCTCTGAAAGAAGGTGTTGAGAAAGAAGAAGCTGAAGCGCTTAAAGCTCAGCTAGAAGAAGCTGGTGCTTCTGTTGAAGTTAAGTAATTTATACTTAATTTCCTAGCCTGAAAGGGCATTGGCTGGTGGCTAGAAAGCCACCGGCCTTTTTGCGCTGTAGGGCAGTAGTGAAATTTCCACCCCGTTTTATCACTGCTGACCATGCAAAAAGATCAAAGCACGCGCTTTGATTTTCCTACACTAAACGGTGGTTGTTTAGTCACTGTCCTTGTTTTATCGGACAGTTTGGGTCACTTATCAGCGAGCTGAGGAACCCTATGGTTTACTCTTATACCGAGAAAAAGCGTATCCGTAAGGATTTTGGTAAGCGTCCTCAAGTTCTGGACGTGCCATACTTGCTGTCGATCCAGCTTGAATCTTTTAAGAACTTTATCGAGCAGGATCCAGAAGGGCAATACGGTCTTGAAGCTGCCTTTCGCTCTGTTTTTCCAATTCAGAGCTACAACGGCAATTCCGAGCTGCAATACGTTAGCTATCGTCTCGGTGAGCCAGTTTTCGATGTCAAAGAATGCCAAATTCGTGGCGTAACCTATTCGGCCCCACTGCGCGTGAAACTGCGCTTGGTGATGTTTGATAAGGAAGCCCCGGCTGGTACCGTAAAAGACATCAAAGAACAAGAAGTCTATATGGGCGAAATTCCGCTCATGACTGAAAATGGTACCTTTGTCATCAATGGTACTGAGAGGGTTATCGTATCCCAGCTGCACCGTAGTCCGGGCGTCTTTTTCGACAGCGATAAGGGTAAAACCCACTCCTCAGGAAAAGTGCTATATAACGCACGCGTGATCCCATACCGTGGTTCATGGTTGGATTTCGAATTTGATCCTAAGGATATCGTATACGTTCGTATCGATCGTCGTCGTAAGCTGCCGGCTTCTATTATTCTGCGTGCGCTGGAATATACAACTGAAGAGATCTTGGATCTATTCTTCGAAAAAGTCGTTTTCGAAGTGAAGGGCAAATCTCTGGTGATGGAGTTGGTGCCTGATCGTCTACGTGGCGAAACGGCAAATTTCGACATTGAAGCCAACGGTAAAGTTTACGTTGAGCAAGGCCGTCGAATTACCGCGCGTCATATCCGTCAGTTGACGAAAGATAACGTTGATCACATCGAAGTGCCGGTGGAGTATATTGCGGGCAAGATTTCTGCACGTGAATATATCAACCAGGAAACTGGCGAAGTGATTGTCTCGGCTAACCAAGAGTTAAGTCTGGAGACACTGGCGCAGTTGTCGCAAGCAGGTCACAAACGTATCGAAACCCTGTTCACTAATGACCTGGATCACGGCCCGTACATGTCAGATACCCTGCGTATCGACAATACAACGGATCGCTTGACGGCGTTAGTTGAAATTTACCGCATGATGCGTCCTGGTGAGCCACCAACGCGTGAAGCGGCAGAGCAACTGTTCGAAAGTCTGTTCTTCTCAGACGATCGCTACGACCTATCATCTGTGGGTCGTATGAAGTTTAACAGCTCTCTGGGTCGTGATGATCTGACTGGCCCAGGCGTTCTGAGCAAAGAAGACATTATCGAGGTGATGCGTAAACTCATCCATATCCGAAATGGTATTGGTGAAGTTGATGACATTGATCACCTGGGTAACCGCCGTATTCGCTCTGTGGGCGAAATGGCAGAAAACCAGTTCCGTGTAGGTCTAGTACGTGTAGAGCGTGCAGTAAAAGAGCGTTTGAGCTTGGGCGATCTCGACAGTGTGATGCCACAAGACTTAATTAACGCTAAGCCTATCTCTGCGGCAGTTAAAGAGTTCTTTGGCTCTTCACAGCTGTCACAGTTTATGGACCAAAACAACCCGTTGTCAGAAGTGACGCACAAACGTCGTATTTCTGCATTGGGTCCAGGCGGTCTGACGCGTGAGCGTGCAGGTTTCGAAGTGCGTGACGTTCATGCCACCCACTACGGTCGTCTGTGTCCGATTGAAACACCGGAAGGACCGAACATCGGTCTGATTAACTCACTGTCTGCCTTTGCACGTTGTAATGGCTACGGCTTCCTAGAAACACCTTACCGTAAAGTTGTTGACGGTAAAGTGACCGATCAAATTGATTATTTGTCAGCGATCGAAGAAGGTCACTACGTGATTGCGCAGGCGAACGCTGCGTTGAACGAAGATGGCTCCTTCACTGATGAACTGATCACCGCGCGTGAAACCGGTGAGTCAGGCTTGCACCCACGTGATCATGTCCAGTACATGGACGTTGCGACCAACCAGGTCGTATCGGTGGCAGCCTCACTGATCCCGTTCCTTGAGCATGATGATGCTAACCGTGCCTTGATGGGCGCGAACATGCAACGTCAGGCAGTGCCGACACTGCGCGCGCAAAAGCCGCTCGTGGGAACAGGTATCGAGCGTAATGTGGCGGTTGACTCGGGTGTGACAGCGGTAGCGAAACGCGGTGGTACCATTCAGTCGGTCGACGCATCACGTATCGTGGTGAAAGTGAATGAAGATGAGTTGGTATCAGGCGAAGCGGGTATCGACATCTACAGCTTGGTGAAATACACACGTTCAAACCAGAACACCTGTATTAACCAGCGTCCAACTGTGATGCCAGGCCATGAAGTCGCCAAAGGTGACGTCTTGGCTGACGGACCATCAACCGATTTGGGTGAGCTGGCACTCGGCCAGAACATGCGTATCGCGTTTATGCCGTGGAACGGTTATAACTTTGAGGATTCCATCCTTATTTCTGAGCGTGTGGCTCAGGAAGATCGTTTAACCACTATTCACATTCAAGAGCTTTCTTGTGTGGCGCGTGATACCAAGCTGGGCAGTGAAGAAATTACCGCGGATATTCCAAACGTGGGTGAAGCGGCACTGTCTAAGCTGG
This sequence comes from Salinivibrio sp. EAGSL, assembly GCF_013366455.1. Lineage (NCBI taxonomy): Bacteria > Pseudomonadati > Pseudomonadota > Gammaproteobacteria > Vibrionales > Vibrionaceae > Salinivibrio > Salinivibrio sp. EAGSL. The sequence continues at coordinate 6,591 of NZ_JABWMG010000022.1, forward strand.
ATGAATCTGGGGTTGTGTATATCGGAGCCGAAGTCAAAGGCGGCGATATCATGGTCGGTAAAGTGACGCCAAAAGGCGAAACACAACTGACGCCAGAGGAGAAGCTACTACGAGCAATCTTTGGCGAAAAAGCCTCTGACGTAAAAGATTCATCATTGCGTGTTCCTAATGGTGTATCTGGCACGGTTATCGATGTACAAGTCTTTACCCGCGATGGCGTTGAAAAAGACAAACGTGCACTCGAAATCGAAGAAATGCAGCTGAAAGAAGCCAAAAAAGACCTAACCGAGGAGTTCTCTATCCTTGAAGGTGGTCTGATGGCACGTGTTCGCACACTGCTTTCTCAAGCCGGTTACACTGATAGTCAATTAGCCAACATGGATCGTCAGACCATGTTGACGCAGACACTAGACGACGAAGCCCAGCAAACGCAGCTAGAGCAGCTTGCCGAGCAGTACGACGAAATCAAAGCTGACTTTGACAAGAAATTTGACACCAAACGTCGCAAGATCACCCAAGGTGATGACCTTGCGCCAGGCGTGTTGAAGATCGTTAAAGTGTACCTTGCGGTTAAACGTCGCATCCAGCCAGGTGATAAAATGGCTGGTCGTCACGGTAACAAAGGTGTTATCTCGAAGATCAACCCGATCGAAGATATGCCTTACGACGAATCTGGTGAACCCGTCGACTTAGTGCTGAACCCGTTGGGTGTACCTTCGCGTATGAACATCGGTCAGATCCTAGAAACACACTTGGGTCTGGCAGCGAAAGGGATTGGTGACAAGATCAACCGCATGCTCAAAGAGCAGCAAGAACTAGCGAAATTCCGTGAGTTCTTGCAGAAGGTTTACGATCTCGGTGATACCCGTCAGAAAGTGGACATTAGCCAACTGACTGACGAAGAAGTACGCACCTTAATCGGAAACCTGCGTGATGGTCTGCCGACAGCGTCTCCTGTCTTTGACGGTGCGCCTGAACCAATTGTTAAAGAACTACTGAAATTGGGTGATCTGCCTGAGTCTGGTCAGCTTGACCTGTACGATGGCCGCACTGGTGAGAAGTTTGAGCGTCCGGTAACCGTGGGTTACATGTATATGCTGAAACTGAACCACTTGGTTGACGACAAGATGCACGCCCGTTCAACCGGTTCTTACAGCTTGGTGACGCAGCAACCGTTGGGTGGTAAGGCACAGTTCGGTGGTCAGCGCTTCGGTGAGATGGAAGTTTGGGCTCTGGAAGCATACGGTGCTGCCTATACCCTACAAGAAATGCTCACCGTGAAGTCGGATGACGTTAATGGCCGTACTAAGATGTATAAAAACATCGTAGATGGCGACCATCGTATGGAGCCGGGCATGCCGGAATCTTTCAACGTATTGCTGAAAGAAATCCGCTCGTTGGGTATCAACATCGAGCTGGAAGACGAGTAAGCCTCGAGCTACTCTCTCCGGTAAGAATATGAAGGCGCTGCCTGTCAGCGCCTTTATGGGTCAACTCCTCACAGGAGCCGATTGTGAAAGACTTACTTAAGTTTCTGAAAGCACAACATAAGACCGAAGAATTTGACTCGATCAAAATCGGTCTTGCCTCACCGGACATGATTCGTTCATGGTCGTTTGGTGAAGTGAAAAAGCCAGAAACCATCAACTACCGTACCTTTAAGCCTGAACGTGACGGTTTGTTCTGTGCACGTATCTTTGGCCCGGTCAAAGACTATGAGTGTCTTTGTGGTAAGTATAAGCGCCTCAAGCACCGCGGCGTCATTTGTGAAAAATGTGGCGTTGAAGTCACTCAGACCAAAGTGCGCCGTGAGCGCATGGGTCACATTGAGCTTGCTTCTCCTGTTGCCCACATTTGGTTCCTGAAGTCGCTGCCATCGCGCATCGGCTTGTTGATGGACATGCCACTGCGTGACATCGAACGTGTGCTTTACTTTGAGTCGTATATTGTTATTGAACCAGGCATGACCAGCCTAGAGCGCGGTCAGATGATGTCTGAAGAACAATATTTAGACGCACTCGAAGAGTGGGGCGACGAATTTGACGCGCGCATGGGCGCAGAAGCAGTCAAAGCACTGCTAGCGAACATGGATCTGTCGGTTGAGACAGAGCAAATGCGTGAACAGCTCGAAGAGACGAACTCTGAGACCAAGCGTAAGAAGATCACCAAGCGTTTGAAGCTGGTTGAGTCCTTCTTACAATCAGGTAACAACCCTGAGTGGATGATTTTGACCGTGCTGCCCGTGTTGCCGCCCGATCTGCGTCCATTGGTCCCGTTGGATGGTGGTCGTTTTGCGACCTCGGATCTCAACGACCTGTACCGCCGTGTGATTAACCGTAACAACCGCTTGAAGCGTCTACTTGATCTTGCTGCGCCAGATATTATCGTGCGTAACGAAAAGCGTATGCTGCAAGAGTCTGTCGATGCCATGCTGGATAACGGCCGTCGTGGTCGCGCCATTACCGGCTCGAACAAGCGTCCGCTGAAATCACTGGCTGACATGATCAAAGGTAAGCAGGGGCGTTTCCGTCAGAACCTGCTGGGTAAACGTGTTGATTACTCTGGCCGTTCGGTGATTACCGTGGGTCCATACTTGCGTCTGCATCAGTGTGGTCTGCCAAAGAAAATGGCACTAGAGCTGTTTAAACCGTTTATCTACGGCAAGCTTGAGACTCGTGGTCTAGCGACCACTATCAAAGCCGCTAAGAAGATGGTTGAGCGCGAAGAAGCGGTCGTATGGGATATCTTGGATGATGTCATCCGTGAACACCCAGTGATGCTTAACCGTGCACCAACACTTCACCGTTTGGGTATCCAAGCGTTTGAACCTGTGCTTATCGAAGGTAAAGCGATCCAGCTGCACCCGTTGGTGTGTGCGGCGTATAACGCTGACTTCGATGGTGACCAAATGGCTGTTCACGTGCCGCTAACGCTGGAAGCTCAGCTCGAAGCGCGTGCGTTGATGATGTCAACCAACAACATTCTGTCGCCAGCGTCTGGTGACCCTATCATCGTTCCGTCGCAGGACGTGGTATTGGGTCTCTATTATATGACCCGTGAAAAGGTCAACGGCAAAGGCGAAGGCATGTACCTGGCTGGTCCAGGTGAAGCAGAAAAAGTATACCGTACCGGTCATGCTGAACTGCACAGCCGTGTAAAAGTACGTATCAAGCAAATCGACATCGATGAGATGGGTACACGCACGGAAAAAGTGTCCTTGGTGGATACCACCGTGGGCCGCGCCATGCTGTGGACCATTGTTCCTGACGGCTTGCCGTATGACTTGGTGAACCAGCCATTAGGTAAAAAGCAAATTTCTAACTTGCTAAACACCTGCTACCGCAAGCTGGGTCTGAAAGATACCGTTATCTTCGCTGACCAAATTATGTACACAGGTTTTGCGTATTCAGCGCTGTCGGGCACGTCTGTCGGTATCGACGACATGGTGATCCCACAAGCGAAGTACGACTTGATCGAAGCTGCTGAAGCTGAAGTCGCGGAAATTCAAGAGCAGTTCCAGTCAGGCCTAGTGACGGCCGGCGAGCGCTATAACAAAGTGATCGATATCTGGGCGGCCGCGAACGAACAAGTTGCCAAAGCGATGATGGATAACCTGTCTACCGAGACAGTGATTAACCGTGATGGCGAAGAAGAAACGCAAACATCGTTTAACAGCGTCTACATGATGGCTGACTCAGGTGCACGTGGTTCTGCCGCGCAGATCCGTCAGCTAGCGGGTATGCGTGGTCTGATGGCGAAGCCGGATGGCTCCATCATCGAAACGCCAATCACGGCGAACTTCCGTGAAGGTCTGAACGTACTTCAGTACTTTATTTCAACGCACGGTGCCCGTAAGGGTCTGGCGGATACGGCACTGAAGACCGCGAACTCAGGTTATCTGACGCGTCGCCTGGTCGATGTCGCGCAAGACGTGGTTGTGACCGAAACCGATTGTGGCACCCAAGGCGGTATCCACATGATGGCGGTTATCGAAGGTGGTGACGTTAAAGAAGCCCTGCGTGAGCGTGTTCTAGGCCGTGTTGTGGCAGAAGATGTGCTCAAGCCTGGCTCGGAAGAAGTCCTGGCACCACGCAACACGCTGTTGGACGAAAAATGGTGTGACATTCTTGAGCATCATTCCGTCGATAAAGTGAAAGTGCGTTCTGTTGTAACCTGTGAAACCGACTTTGGTTGTTGTGCCAACTGTTATGGTCGTGACCTGGCACGTGGTCACCTGGTTAATCACGGTGAGTCTGTCGGTGTTATCGCAGCACAGTCTATCGGTGAGCCTGGTACACAGCTGACCATGCGTACGTTCCACATCGGTGGTGCAGCATCGCGTGCAGCGGCAGAAAACAACATCCAGGTGAAGAACAAAGGTTCTATGCACCTGCACAATGCTAAATCTGTTACCAACAGCGACGGTAAGCTCGTGATTACCTCGCGTGCGACAGAAATGACCATTGTTGATGAGTTTGGCCGTACCAAAGAAAGCTACAAAGTGCCTTATGGTGCAATCCTTGGCAAGCAAGACGGCGAAGCCGTGGCAGCCGGTGACGTAGTCGCTAACTGGGACCCACACACCATGCCAATCATCACTGAGGTAGAAGGTAGCCTTCGCTTCGTGGATATGATTGATGGCGCGACCATGCAACGTCAAACTGACGAGCTAACGGGTCTGTCTTCTATCGTGGTCATGGATGCCTCAGAGCGTCCAACATCCGGTAAAGACAAGCGTCCTGCGGTGAAGCTGGTGGATGCGCAAGGTAATGATGTGATGGTGCCGGGTACTGATATGCCGGTTCAATACTTCTTGCCAGGTAAAGCCATCGTGCAACTAGATGACGGTGCGAGTGTTGGCATTGGTGACACCCTAGCGCGTATCCCGCAAGAAAGCGGCGGTACCAAGGATATCACCGGTGGTCTGCCTCGCGTTGCTGACCTGTTTGAAGCGCGTAAGCCGAAAGAGCCAGCGATTCTGGCAGAGATCACCGGTACGGTGTCCTTTGGTAAAGAAACCAAAGGCAAGCGTCGTCTGGTTATCACACCAGAAGAAGGTAAAGCGTACGAAGAGATGATTCCAAAGTGGCGTCAGCTCAACGTCTTCGAAGGTGAAAAAGTCGAGAAAGGTGATGTGATCGCAGATGGTCCAGAATCACCACACGACATCCTACGTCTGCGTGGTATCCATGCGGTGGCGGAATACATCACCAACGAAGTACAAGACGTTTACCGTCTGCAAGGCGTTAAGATCAACGATAAGCACATTGAGACGATTGTTCGTCAGATGCTGCGTAAGGTGACGATCAAGTCTGCAGGTGATACTGAGTTCTTGGAAGGCGAGCAGGTTGAATACTCTCGTGTCATGATTGCTAACCGTGATCTTGAAATCGAAGGTAAGCAGCCAGCTACATTTGGCCGTGATCTCTTGGGTATTACCAAAGCATCGTTGGCGACTGAGTCCTTTATCTCAGCGGCTTCGTTCCAAGAAACCACGCGTGTGCTGACAGAAGCCGCGGTGGCAGGTAAGCGTGATGACTTGCGCGGTCTGAAAGAAAACGTGATCGTGGGTCGTCTGATCCCAGCCGGTACTGGCTTCGCGTATCACAAAGACCGTCAAGCTAAGCGTGCAGAGCCAGAGCAGCCAGTCGCTCCTCAGGTCGATGCAGAGCAAGCATCACAAGACCTAGCGGCGTTGCTTAATGCGGGCTTGAACGACGATAGCTAAGCGAGTGAAATAATTAGCGCGATAAGCTAAGTCGAATAAAAAGGCATCTCTTCGGAGATGCCTTTTGTTTTTGTGTTCATTCAGCGCACAAAAAACGCCGCATCTCAAGAGGCGGCGTTTCTATTGATATTAGGTGATGCGTTTTAGGCGCCCGGCGGGTGAGCCAGACTGTCAGCAATCAATCGAATTAAAGTATCTTCCAACTCAAAACGTTGCTCAAGCCACTCACCAATTGCAGACATATCTTGGTCAAAATCGGTGGCGTCATAATCTTCGTCGTCCAAGTCTACCGCACTGAATTTATCATTAAAGTCTAACAGAGGGTCTGTCGTATCAACGATGCGATAATAAAGGTTATCGGTCTCTTTCGTCGCCGCGAACCCTGTTGACTGCCAACGCTCCATGACCATGTTGTAGATCTTGAAGTGGCCGGTCGAGATATAGTCGACAAGATGATCACAGAAATTATCGAGTTCTGCTTTTGTTGGCAGCGATTGTTTTTTTTTGGCGGCCACGCCGGCCACATTGTAATACTCCACCAATAATTGGCGGCGTAACTCAAGCCAGTAATCAATAACCTCGTCGTAACCGCTCCATTGGGCTTTGGTACGTTCAAGTTTTCTCAGCATGATCGGTGTCCTCGTGATCGATCAGCGAATGAATGGCACTATATAAGGCCGGCTGAAAATTAACGGGCTGCTCAATCCTTTGCATCACGTTATGAAACTAGATTGCCAGTATTCAAGTGTAGCTGCAAGGCTAAGGAAGTGACCATGTCTCAGAATCAAAAAGCCGTCTATGTATGTGTAGTTAGCAAGAGCAAACTTTGGCTGCCAGGTGGTCAATTGCCATGTATGCCCTTGTCGCAGCTGCCGTTTGCTGGTGGTGATACAGTGACTGTCGGTAACTATCAGCAGACACCGGTGGTGGGGATATTTAATTGTAACGTCATGCTTCCCGATGACGAGATGGCAGGCTTTCGGGACTTACTCCCCTATCTGTCAGCGGACTTATTTGCGTTAGTCGGGCGGGTCATCCAGCTCGATCATATGCGCCATCAGCAAGCATTTTGTGGTTGCTGTGGTCAGCGTACGGAATTTAACGCGCAGGCGGTAGCGATGTGGTGCTCAAGCTGCCAGCGTCATGATTATCCACGCGTATCGCCGTGTGTGATTGTTGCCGTGCGCGATGGTAAACGTTTGTTGCTTGCTCAGCACCCTCGTCATAAAACGGGCATGTATACCGTGATTGCGGGGTTTGTTGAGCCTGGCGAAACGCTCGAGCAATGTGTGGCGCGTGAGGTGAAAGAAGAAACGGGCCTATCGATAACCAATATTCGTTACATGGAAAGTCAGCCTTGGGCGTTTCCTTCTAATGTGATGATGGGGTTTCTCGCCGATTATGCCGGAGGGGATCTAAACCCCGACTATGAGGAGCTCACCGATGCACAATGGTTTGATATGGACCAGTTACCGTTAGTCGCACCAACAGGAACGATTGCTCGACGCTTGATTGAGGCCAGCTGCACCTTGACGCAGGCATAAAAAAACCCGGCCGTAGGGGAGCCGGGGTAAGATGCGAACATGTTGTCTTTTGTAGACCTATGTCTTTTGTAGATCTATTGTCTTTTGTAGATCTATTGTCGTTATAGAATGGTTTTACCATGCGGTTAAATCACCAGCAATCGTTCGTGGTCCTTGGGTGGCCGTTTTATGATCCTGTTAACAAAGCTTCGCTTTTGTTGCCATTTTACAGTGATACAATGGCGGCCACTTTTCGCACACAGGTTTAAACACAATGACCGAATTGAAAACGATCGTTATTTACGCGCCCTTTATAAGCAACCGGTAGATTGCACGCCCGTGTGGATGATGCGCCAAGCGGGTCGCTACCTTCCTGAATATCGAGAATTACGTGCGCAGGCGGGTGACTTTTTGTCGTTGTGTAAAAATGCTGAATTGGCCTGTGAAGTGACCATGCAGCCGTTGCGTCGCTTTGATTTGGATGCCGCTATCTTATTTTCAGATATTCTCACTATTCCTGATGCAATGGGATTAGGGCTGTACTTTGAAACGGGAGAAGGCCCCAAGTTTTCTCGTCCCATCACCTGTAAAGCGGATGTCGATAAAATCGGTATGCCTGACCCTGAGGGGGAATTGCAATACGTGATGAATGCGGTGCGTACTATCCGCAAAGAACTGGCGGGTGAAGTTCCCTTGATTGGCTTCTCTGGCAGTCCATGGACACTGGCAACTTACATGGTAGAAGGTGGCACCTCTAAAGCCTTTACCAAGATCAAAAAGATGATGTATGCCGAGCCGCAGACGTTACACGCCTTACTCGACAAGCTCGCCGACAGTGTGATTAGTTATCTAAACGCGCAGATTAAGGCGGGTGCGCAATCTGTCATGGTCTTTGATACCTGGGGTGGCGTGCTAACGCCGCGCGATTACAATGACTTCTCTTTGCAGTATATGCAGAAAATTGTCGACGGTCTGATCCGAGAGCATGACGGGCGCCGCGTGCCAGTGACCTTGTTTACTAAAAATGCGGGTATGTGGTTGGAACGCATTGCCGCGACCGGGTGTGATGGTGTTGGGCTTGATTGGACCATTAACATGGCTGATGCCAAAGCACGGATTGGCGACAATGTTGCTCTACAAGGTAATATGGATCCGTCGATGTTATATGCCAGCCCTGAGCGCATTCGCCAAGAAGTCTCGACGATTTTGGAAGGTTTCGGTGAAGGGACTGGCCATGTGTTTAACCTCGGCCATGGCATTCACTTGGATGTCCCACCTGAGAATGCAGGCGTCTTTATTGATGCGGTACATGAATTATCTAAGCCTTATCATCGCTAACGATCACGCTCGCCAATCGGCGAGCGTTTTTTTATTTTAGGCGACCCTTACAACGGGGAGCGTCTCGTAAAGCCTGCTGAACTCGGTGTCGCATTGCGGGCACTACCTGCTCTTCAAACCACGGATTGCGGCGTAGCCAACGTGTGTTTCTGGGAGAAGGATGAGGCAGCGAAAAGGCATGAGGCGCCCACTGTTGCCATTGCTTGACGGTCTCGGTCAGTGTCTTAGGCTTGTTGGCTAAGTAGTACTGCTGAGCATATTGACCAATCAGCAAGGTCACCGCAACGTTAGGGAGGTGTGCTTTGATTGCCTGGTGCCACACGGGGGCGCAGATACGCGCCGGCGGCAGATCGCCCGATTTACCTTTGCCGGGATAACAAAAGCCCATGGGCATGATGGCAAATAAATCTGGCTGGTAAAACTGCTCACGTGTGACCCCCAGCCATTCACGCAGGCGATCGCCACTAGGGTCGTTAAACGGCAGACCACTTTCATGCACCCGTCGCCCTGGCGCTTGACCGATAATCAGCACTCTAGAATCTGTACTCGCTTGGATAATTGGGTGGGGGCCGTTCGCCAGCCAGTGTTGGCATAAGTGGCACTCACGAGCGGTTACTAAGGCGGTCTCTAAATCGGAGAAAACCATTTAATACCCTTTGTTAAAATTGACCTGATGAGCCAGCGGCTTACCGGCATGCCAACGGCGATAATTGTCTGCAAAAAGGTCAAAAACTTGTTCGGGAAAACTAACGGCAGCAATATGTGGGGTAATGTGAACACGAGGATGCACCCAAAAAGGATGCGCTTGAGGTAGCGGCTCTTGTTGCATCACGTCCAATACGGCCAAGCGCAGCTTTTTCTCGTCCAGGGCCTTAATGAGCGCAGATTCATCGACCGTTGCGCCGCGACCGACATTAATAAACAAGAGGTCTTTTGCGTATTGCCAAAAATCAGCATTCACGCATCGGGCCGTCTCCGTTGTTGCGGGCAGTGTACTGACTAACACATCGACCTCGCTTAGCCGCTGACGCAGCGCAGTCAGCGTCATGGTGTGCTCAAACCCCTCGACAGCACGCCCATCTTGGTTGGTGCCCAGCACGTGCATCCCAAACGCATAAGCCACGGTGGCAATATGCTGACCAATGGCGCCCGTCCCCAGAATAGCCAGTGTTTTTCCACGTAACGACGTGTAGTCGTGCGGTTGCCAAAGACGTTGCGCTTGCTGGTCTGCATATTGAGTAATATGTCGTGTTTCGTTGAGCAAATAGCCGAAGACGTATTCGGCCATTAAGTCACCAAAAATGCCTCTCACATTGGTTAATTGATAGTGTCGATAAGGTGCGTTGATCAGGGCGTCGATACCGGCGAATGTTGATTGTAACCAGCGGAGCTGATCGCCATAGCATAATTGAGGTGCCGCCAGTGGCGGATCGGCGAGCCAGATAGTGGCTTGATCGGGGCGATCCACGACGGTGAGTTCAGGTAGTGTGGCGTTATGCAGTAACCGATGATAGGTCTCGGCATGCTCGCTGATAACGTAAACTTTATCCACAAAGGCTCCTTTTTATGCTGGGGGGAATCGAGTACACTGCCCTCATTGACCGAGGACGTTTGTCCTTCCCGCTATTAAAGATCAATTAGCTATGTTACGAAACCCTTTACAACTGCGTTTGGAAAAATGTGAGAATTGGCAACATATTAGTTTTATGGCTGCGCTGGTGGAGCGTATGGTGCCAAACTACGCGCTTTTCTGTGCGCAAACAGAATTTGCCGACCCGCAAGCGTTTCGCAATATTCTCGATGCGGTGTGGGAATCGCAAACGGTCAAAACGGCTAAAATTGACTTTGAGCGCCAATTAGAAAAGCTCGAGCCATTGATCCCTGTGGCTGATGACGATGCCATCTATCTGACGTATCCGGCGATTGATGCCTGTATTGCCTTGTCTCAGCTTCTTCACGCTTTGTTAGATCGTGATGAAATCTTGCCCATTACATTAAAAGTTTCTCAGCAGTCGGTCCTCAGTGTTGCCCAGCTTGAAGAAGCACAAACCGGTGAAACGGTAACCGATGACAATCAAAAGGCGTTTGAGGCGGTTTGTGAGGAATGGGATGCCCAGTGGGCAATCTTCCGTGTGCTGAAAAGTGCCGAAAGTCGTGATGTGGAGATGCTCAAAGGCATCCGGCAAGAGCTTCGAGAAGCTGGCGTGAGTAATCTAGGGTTGCGTGCTGAGTAAGCATGAGTTGTCAAAACGTTAGTAAGAACAGAAAGGCGGCCTAGGCCGCCTTTTCGAGTTATGACTCATCGGTATGTCGTTGTACCGGTGGCTCGTCATCGTCTTGGCTTTCAATCATATTATGCTGCTTCTTCCAGGCGTCCCAGCGCTGATAAGCCAGTTGCTGCATGTCCGTCACGGTGTCCGCCTCATCAATGATTTCTCTTCCGGTGAGATACTCAAAAATGTCTTCGAGCGTAATAATCCCTTGTACCGTGCCGTATTCGTCGACAATCATCGCCAATTGAGCGCGGCGAATCATCAAAATATCAAATGCTTGTAAGACCGTATTACCGGGTAAGATTACCGCGAGTGGGCGCATCAAGTTGCCTAACCGTGTTTGTCCTGCCCCTTCGGTTTTGACTTCATAGATATTGGATTTGTGGACAAACCCCAAAATATCGTCACGCTGCTCACCGTAGACAAGAGGACGTGAGAAGGGGCAATCGCCATGTTCCTTGAGAAAGGTGTTAACATCCATATCGGCGGGAACACGAAATAATACGGGACGTGGCGTCATAAGCTGAGTGGCAGGAAGATCGCGTAATTTAAGCATGTTATTGAGCATTTGCGTTTCATCTTCGCCCATTTCGCCACTTTCAGATGCCAGCATTGCCATCGCTGAAATTTCGTCACGCAGTTTGACATGCGTGGTATCTGCGCTCAGCCGCTTGGTGATTTGTTCGGACAGCCAAACAAACGGCGTTAATGCCCAGACCATCCACTTTAGAATGACGGCGGCACTGGGTGCCAGTTGAGGCCAGAAATTGGCGCCAATGGTTTTAGGAATGATTTCTGATAAAAGAAGAATCGCCAGTGTAAGAACAGCGGAGAATACCCCGACCCAAGCATCACCAAACACATGGGCAGCTTGCGCGCCTGCACCGGCGGCTCCAACTGTATGCGCAATGGTATTCAGTGTCAGAATGGATGCGAGTGGCCGATCAATATCTTTTTTAAGCGCGTTGAGCCGCTCTGCGGCTGGGTGACCTTGGTTTCTTAGATTGGCAATATAGCTCGGTGTGATGCTCAGCAAAATAGCTTCCAGTACTGAGCATATGAAAGACACACCAATTGAAAGCGAGATAAAAAGGATCAGAATGAGCATAAATTTCCGAAGTTAAAAGTCAGTCAACACTCTAAAGATCAGGCCATTGGCGGGCGTTTACAACCTTTCAACTGAGAAAAAACGCAACAAATTGTGAGTTCGCGCTCAGTTTGTGGTTAAAGAGCCTCCATACAGCCACACAGAGCGCCACAAACCTTTGCCAGCCGGGCTTCTTTTGAATTAGAGTGACTTCGTCTCTAAAAAACCTAGAAGGGAAGACATAATGAACAAGACCCAACTGATCGACCTGATCGCAGAAAAAGCAGAACTTTCAAAAGCACAAGCGAAAACCGCTTTGGAAGCGACTTTAGGCGGTATTGAAGGCGCTTTGAAAGAAGGCGAGCAGGTACAACTGATTGGCTTCGGTACGTTTAAATTGAACCACCGTGCAGCACGCACAGGTCGCAACCCACAAACGGGTCAAGAAATTCAAATTGCGGCAGCAAACGTACCTGCGTTTGTCGCGGGTAAAGCGTTAAAAGACGCGGTTAAATAAGCGTTACTGCTCATGTCGCCATAGCCTTCTCGCTATGGCGTTTTTGTATGTGGACTCGTGATGCGTTCTAAATTTTGGATAGTCGCGTTGATGGCCATCCTGGTTGGATGCTCAAGTGGGCAGCCTTCCAAGCCGGTCACGCATATGACCGCCGCTTCCGCCGGCGATTATCGCGCTGTTTACTGGTTGGATAGTCAGCAAGGGCAGGTGATTGGTTTAGCCGAGCAAGTGTGGCAGGGCGATTATGGTCGTTATCGTAGCGAGTATGTCTGGCGAGACGGCAGCTTGCGTGCAATCAAACGAGAGGGTACACAGCTGGCGGGCGCCGCATTAGCTCCCTTCTCTATCTATGTTCGATTTGATGCCAGTGGTGAGCCTGTCTTTCAGCGCTATCAGCAAGATGAAACCTTACTCCCCTTGAGTAGCGCGACATTGACCCGCCTTTATCAAGAAGCCAATCAAGTACAGCAGCAAGCAAAAACGCAGTTGTCACGTGATGTATCAGTGTGGCAAGCGCAGCGTCAGGGCGACCGTTGGGTCGATTGTCGTGGCGATACCCAGCGTTGGACATTTTCTGACACGATTGATCCCAGCGTGGTTTCGCAGATAAGTCAGCCCGGCACCTTTGTGGTAGCAGGTGGCGATTCAGGTATCCTACGCGATAACATCGACTTTCTTGTATATGTCGATAATAACAAAGCCTGTTTGCAGCGCCCTCGCTTACTTGACGAATAAAAGCTCGATGAATAGACGCTCGATGAACAAAACCCTATCGAAGCAAAAAAGCTCGTCGATACGTAAAAACCGCGGATATAAAAAATGCGCCTTGGTGGCGCATTTATCGGGTCTGGCTTGCTGGATGCGGCATGCCGCGATGTAACATTAAGTCGATAAATCGGCCTTTTCGCGAGATACCGCGCGGTGGGCGATGTCACTGCGATAAAAGCAGCCTGGCCAGTAAATCATAGCGGCAAGCGCGTCAGCGCCTTGTTTGGCGGCTGTTACCGTCTCTCCCAGTGCCGTTGCACAGAGTACACGCCCGCCAGATGTGACAATGTCGCCGTTGTTGAGCGCAGTACCGGCATGAAACACTTTGGCGGTATCGCTATCGGTAGGCAGCCCAGTAATACGATCGCCCTTACGATAGTCTCCTGGATAGCCACCTGCGGCTAAAACCACGCCGACGGCTGCACGTGGATCCCACTGAGAATCGACTTTATTGAGGCGTCCTTGCGTGCCAGCGAGGCAAAGCTCCACCAAGTCAGATTGCAAACGCATCATAATCGGTTGAGTTTCCGGATCGCCAAAGCGACAGTTAAACTCAATGACTTTTGGCGTCCCATCGGCGGCGATCATCAATCCTGCGTATAAAAAGCCGGTATAGGGCGCACCATCCGCATACATCCCTTTGACGGTGGGCATAATCACCTCGTCCATCACGCGTTGGTGAATGGCGTCGGTGACCACAGGGGCGGGCGAGTATGCACCCATACCGCCGGTGTTGAGGCCGGTATCGCCTTCACCTGCGCGTTTATGGTCTTGGCTGGTGGCCATTGGCAACACATGCTCACCATCCACCATGACGATAAAGCTTGCTTCTTCGCCTTGCAGAAATTCTTCGATGACCACGCGGTGGCCCGCTTCACCAAAGGCATTGCCCGAGAGCATATCGCGCACGGCCTCAGTCGCTTCTTGCTCGGTCATCGCCACAATGACCCCTTTGCCAGCGGCAAGGCCGTCGGCTTTGACCACAATGGGCGCGCCTTTTTCCGCGATGTAGGCCAGTGCAGGCTCCACCTTGGCAAAGGTTTGGTAGTCAGCGGTGGGAATGCCATGGCGCGCTAAAAAGTCTTTACTGAAGGCTTTAGACCCCTCAAGTTGCGCGGCCGCTTGGGTAGGACCAAAGATGGCCAAGCTGTGCTCACGGAAGGCATCGACCACGCCCAACACCAAGGGCGCTTCAGGACCGACGATGGTTAAATCAATCTGTTGCTCGCGGGCAAAGGCCAGCAACCCTTCAACGTCATCAGCTGCGATCGCAATGTTACTCAACTTGTTTTCATGCGCGGTGCCGGCGTTTCCCGGCGCGCAATATACGATCTCAACGTTGGATGATTGCGCGGCTTTCCACGCTAGCGCATGCTCGCGGCCACCGCCACCAATTACTAATACCTTCATGTGTTCTCCTTCATCGCCCACTTAGTGGCGGAAATGGCGCATACCGGTAAAGACCATCGCCATGCCATGCTCATTGGCGGCGGCAATCACTTCTTCATCACGCATCGAACCACCCGGCTGGATCACGCAGGTGATCCCAGCTTTTGCCGCAGCATCAATGCCGTCACGGAAAGGGAAGAAGGCATCAGAGGCCATTACACTACCGGCCACTTCGAGCTGCTCATCGGCCGCTTTGATGCCGGCTATTTTCGCCGAGTAGACGCGGCTCATTTGGCCGGCGCCGACGCCGATGGTCATGCTGTCTTTGGCATACACAATCGCGTTCGATTTTACGTATTTTGCCACTTTCCAGCAAAATAGGGCATCGCTTAGCTCTTTGTCTGTGGGCTGACGCTCAGTGACAATGCGCAAATCGTCTAAACCGACCATGCCTTGGTCGCGTGCTTGAACTAACAAGCCGCCATTGACGCGCTTGCTATCCCAACCTGTGGTGCGTGCTTGCCATTGGCCACACTCGAGAAGACGGACATTTTTCTTCGCCGCGACCACCGCTTTGGCGGCGTCACTGACGCGCGGCGCGATGATCACTTCGACAAATTGACGCTCAACAATGGCGTGTGCCGTGTCGCCGTCCAGCTCACGGTTAAAGGCAATAATGCCACCAAATGCTGAGGTAGGATCGGTTTGATAAGCGCGCTGATAGGCACTGAGTAAGTCTTCACCGATAGCAACGCCACAGGGGTTGGCGTGTTTTACAATCACGCAGGTAGGTTGTTCAAACTCTTTCACGCACTCTAATGCCGCATCGGTGTCAGCGATATTGTTATAAGACAGCGCCTTGCCCTGCAGTTGGGTAGCCGTGGCCACCGAGGCTTCTTGCGGGTGGGCTTCAGTATAAAAGGCGCCCGCCTGGTGGCTGTTCTCGCCATAGCGCATGTCTTGCTTTTTAACCCAATGTTGGGTCAGGGTGCGTGGGAATGGCGACTCTTGGCTGTCTTCTGCGTGATGATAGGCAGGCACTTGGGTACCAAAGTAATTCGCAATCATGGCATCGTAGGCCGCGGTGTGCTCAAACGCGGCAATCGCTAAATCAAAGCGCGTGGCATGTGTCAAAGACTGCTGGTGCTGATCCATCTCGGTGAGCACGCGATCATAGTCTTGGCTGTTTACCACAATGGTGACATCAGCATGGTTTTTCGCCGCTGAGCGCACCATGGTTGGGCCGCCGATATCGATATTCTCGATGGCTTGATCACGTGTGCAATCTGGGTTGGCAACGGTTTGTGCGAACGGGTAGAGGTTCACTACTACCATATCAATCGGTGCGATCTGATGCTGTTCCATCACCGCATCGTCTTGACCGCGCCGGCCCAAAATACCGCCGTGAATTTTCGGGTGGAGGGTTTTCACGCGGCCATCCATCATTTCGGGGAAGCCGGTATGCTCGGAGACTTCGGTGACCGCAAGGCCGTTTTCTGCGAGCAAACGGGCCGTGCCGCCGGTTGATAGCAGTTCGACACCGCGTTGGGCGAGCGCTTGGGCAAACTCGACCACACCGGTTTTATCAGACACGCTGAGTAACGCGCGACGAATAGGACGCAGATTTTCCATGGCTTAGCTCTCTTCACTGACAGATTGAATGCTTATCAAAGCCCACCATGGCTAACCACATAGGTAAACTTTATTAAACGGCCAATTGTCAAAGCGGCGCCATTCTATCTGATTTTATTTGCGCAATCGATTGCTATTTGCTGATGGCGACATTTTTATTGTTTTTGTCCAGCTGTCGTTGCTTGCTTTCATACAACGCTGGTCATAAGGGCCCGCCTTTGCTACAAAAAGAAAGTTCATCCAACATGAAAAGGAGCGGTGATGACCAAGTTGCTGCAAATAGGTGAGCTAGCCAAGCACTGTGGTGTCTCCACCGATACGCTGCGTTTTTATGAAAAGTCCGGTCTACTGGCCCCGAGTGCGCGTACAGAGGGTGGATACCGGCTTTATGCCGATGATGCCATTAGCCAAGTCATGTTCATTTTACGCGGCAAAGAAATGGGATTATCGCTTGATGAAATTCACGAGCTGTCTGACATTCGCGAAGAAGCGACGTTACACACCTGTGCAGAAGTGAAAGGGATCACCCAGCGGCGCCTGAATGAGGTCTCAGAGAAGATAGCTGCGCTTGAGCGGGTCAAGCATTCCCTTACACGTTTAAATGCCGCCTGCTGCGGTATGGACGACGATGACGCGACCCATTGCTCAATATTGG
Organism: Salinivibrio sp. EAGSL; assembly: GCF_013366455.1. Taxonomy (NCBI): domain Bacteria; kingdom Pseudomonadati; phylum Pseudomonadota; class Gammaproteobacteria; order Vibrionales; family Vibrionaceae; genus Salinivibrio; species Salinivibrio sp. EAGSL. The sequence continues at coordinate 23,501 of NZ_JABWMG010000022.1, forward strand.
AAACCCTAGCAGACAGTGAAGATTCCAACTCATGCTGTTAAGGAAAGGTGCGTTGCACCATCAGAGAAAACAAAAACGGGCTAACCGATTGACGGCTAGCCCGTTTTATAACAGCCAAACCAATGATTGATTAGTTCATGCCGTATTTTTTCAGTTTCTTACGCAATGTACCGCGGTTGATGCCCATCATGGTGGCTGCGCGGGTTTGGTTACCGCGGGTGTATTGCATGATGGTATCCAGCAGTGGCTGCTCAACTTCTGCGAGGACAAGCTCATACAGATCGTTGACTTCCTGGCCATTCAATTGCGCGAGGTAGTTCTTCAAGGACGCTTTTACAGAGTCACGAAGTGGCTTTTGCGTAATTTGATCTTGTGAAGTTACAGTTGTTACTGTCAATGTTTCGGAAGTCAGGTTTTGTTCGAACATATTCTGTCAGCTCTTCTCGTATTTATGCAACGTTGTCGAAGTAGCCTTGCAGCGCATCGATCTGCTGTTGTGCATCTTCGATTGCGTTGAAGGTGCGGCGAAAGTCGCCAATTTGATCATGCTCTTTGAGGTACCAGCCCACGTGCTTTCGGGCAATACGTAATCCTTTGAGCTCCCCATAAAATTGATGAAGCTCTTGAACATGACCCAACAAAATCGTCCTAACCTCTTCTAATGAAGGGGCAGGCAAGTGCTCACCTGTGGTGAGATAGTGGTGGATTTCGCGAAAAATCCACGGGCGTCCCTGAGCAGGGCGACCAATCATTACGGCATCTGCCCCTGTATAGTCGAGAACATACTGGGCCTTTTCTGGTGAATCAATGTCGCCATTGGCTATCACCGGAATCGATACCGCTGCTTTCGCAGCTTTAATGCTGTCGTACTCTGCCTCACCTTTGTACATGCAGGCACGCGTGCGGCCATGCAGTGCAAGGGCTTGGATACCACAATCTTCCGCCATCCGGGCGATCGTTACACAGTTCTTATTGTCCGGATCCCAGCCTGTACGCGTTTTAAGCGTCACGGGAACATCCACCGCGTTTACCGTGGCTGTTAGGATTTGCTCAATCAGATCGGGTCGAGTTAGCAATGCAGAGCCTGCTAGCTTTTTATTGACCTTTTTCATTGGGCAACCCATGTTGATGTCAATCACTTGCGCCCCGTTCTCGACACAAAATCGCGCCGCATCAGCCATAAGCTCGGGTTCAGCCCCCGCGATTTGCACCGAGCGCAGACCGGATTCGTCAATATGAACCATGCGCTTTTGCGATTTGTTCGTCCGCCACAATGCTGGATTGGATGACATCATTTCACTGATAGCCATACCGGCACCATGCGCAAGGCATAGCTCACGAAATGGTCGGTCCGTCACGCCGGCCATTGGGGCGACGATCAAAGGGACATCCAGGGTGTAAGGTCCGATACGCAAAAGCTCTAAATCCTCTTCAGCCGCTCTGAGTCAGCAAGGGCGCGCATTTTACGCATTTTTGCTGCGTCTGAAAAGGACAATATTTGAGCATTGATGGCTTGATTTTTCTCGCACTTTTTGTATCAGCCGCGTTTCGCTGATTAATCAAGCATTTCAAGTAGCACGTCAACCATGGCTTACCGACAAACGTTACTTGTGCGGCAAGCTCATAGCGCGACGATCTGACCGATTAAGTGAGCAACTGGCCGCTTATCCGGCACCACTCTTCACGTTCGACGATCGGGTTAATATCGAGACGATCGCGATAGTGATTAGCAACGTCTTCGGCTTGAGAATCGAGAACGCCAGACATCGCTAGTTGACCATTTGGTTTGATCAGCCCTTTGATCACGCCAGAAAGCTCACGGAGTGGGCCAGCGAGAATATTGGCCACGACCACATCTGCTTTCAGATCGGCCGGTTGGTCTTTCGGGAGATACAGGTGCAGTTGATCGGCAACACCATTACGCTCAGCGTTGTCCTTGGAGGCGAGCAGGGCTTGGGGATCGATATCAATGCCAATGACCCGCTCAGCGCCCAGCTTGATAGCCGCAATGGCTAGAATGCCTGAGCCACAGCCAAAATCAATCACGGTTTTTCCGTTTAGATCCAAGCTATCAAGCCATTCCAAACAAAGGGCCGTGGTTGGGTGAGAGCCGGTGCCAAAGGCGAGTCCAGGATCCAGCATCACGTTGACTGCCGTGTCATCGGGGACCTCACACCAGGTCGGACAGATCCACAGCCGCTCGCCAAATTGAATCGGCTTAAAGTTATCCATCCATGCCCGTTCCCAGTCTTTGTCTTCGAGCTGCTCGATCTTGTGGGCAAAGTTGTCAGCCAGCAATGGGCTCGTGTTTAATACCGCTAATACGGTATCCATATCGGCTTGTGCATCATACAACGCCATGATGTCAGTTTCGCCCCACAAGCGGGTTTCGCCGGGTAAAGGCTCAAAAACCGGGGTGTCTTTGGCATCAAGGAAGGTCACAGACAACGCGCCGGCTTCTTCCATCAGTAGATCGCCAAGTGCTTCAGCATTGTCGGCATTGGCGTTCAGTTTTAATTGGATCCAAGGCATGGTGAATCTCGTGTCAGGATAAGGAATACTGAAGATGTTATCAGATCAACACTGTGCATGCTGCAAACAAAAAGCGGCCTACAAACATGCAGGCCGCTTTGCGTCTATTTATCGTTCTACGCTCTGGTCATGACAAGCCGAGCTTCTTCTCGAGGTAATGAATGTTGGCACCACCGCGTTGGAAGTGCTCGTCATTCATAATGTCGATCTGGAGTGGGATATTGGTTTTTATGCCGTCAATCACTGTCTCAGCGAGCGCATTTCTCATGCGAGCAATCGCAACGTCGCGGTTTTCCCCATAACAAATAAGCTTGCCGACCATGGAGTCGTAATGGGGAGGCACGTGATAGCCCGTATAGACATGGGACTCCCAGCGTACACCCATGCCACCTGGCGAATGAAAGCGTTGGATTTGTCCCGGGCTGGGGATAAAGCGCTCTGGATCTTCGGCGTTTATCCGGCACTCGACCGCATGACCACGAATCTGAATATCGTCTTGCGTAAACGACAGCGGCTGACCGGCAGCGATACGCAGTTGCTCTTTAACCAAATCGATACCCGTGACCATTTCTGTCACAGGGTGCTCAACTTGAATACGTGTATTCATCTCGATAAAGAAGAACTCGCCGTTTTCATACAAAAATTCAAAGGTGCCGGCGCCGCGATAGCCAATTTCAACACACGCGCGGCAGCAACGTTCACCAATAAACTTACGCATTTCTGCAGTGATCCCTGGTGCAGGGGCTTCTTCGACCACTTTTTGATGGCGGCGTTGCATTGAGCAATCGCGTTCACCGAGATGAATGGCACCACCTTGACCGTCTGCGAGTACCTGTACTTCAACATGACGTGGGTTTTCAAGGAATTTTTCCATGTAAACCATGTCGTTGCTGAACGCGGATTTTGCTTCAGAACGCGTCATGGCAATGGCGTCAATCAGTTCCGATTCGGCACGAACCACACGCATACCACGGCCACCGCCGCCGCCAGACGCTTTGATAATGACGGGATACCCGATACGCTTGGCGATCGCTTTGTTTTTCTCTTGATCGCTACCCAGAGGGCCATCTGAACCTGGCACACAGGGTACGCCCGCTTTTTTCATCGATTCGATCGCGGAGACTTTGTCCCCCATCAGACGAATGGTTTCTGCTCTTGGGCCAACAAACACAAACCCTGAGCGTTCGACTTGCTCGGCGAAATCGGCATTTTCTGATAAGAAGCCGTAGCCAGGATGAATGGCAACAGCACCGGTGATTTCAGCGGCACTGATAATGCGAGGAATGTTCAAGTAGCTTTGATTGCTTGGCGCGGGGCCAATACAGACGGTTTCGTCGGCTAACAAGACATGCTTAAGATCGCGATCTGCGGTGGAATGCACCGCCACGGTTTTAATGCCGAGCTCTTTACAAGCACGCAAAATTCGCAGTGCAATTTCACCACGGTTAGCAATTACAATTTTATCTAACATGCGCCCTCGCTTATTCGATGATCACGAGTGGTTCGTCGAATTCAATGGGCTGGCCGTCTTCACACAGAATCGCTTTCACCACCCCGCTCTTATCGGCTTGGATTTGGTTCATCATTTTCATGGCTTCAACGATACACAAGGCGTCGCCTTCTTTCACTTGGCTGCCGACTTCGACAAATGCTGCCGACTCTGGGCTCGGTGCACGGTAGAAGGTGCCAACCATGGGTGACAGAACCTGATGGCCAGTCGGTTTAGGTGCGCTTGCTGGCTCTGCGGCAGAAGCCTCGGGGGCAGGCGCGGGTGCAGCCGGTGCTGCGTATTGTGGTGCGTACTGTGGCGCAGCCATTTGGGCTGGCGCTGCGGGTGCTGAGCGGCTGATTCGTACTGACTCTTCACCTTCGGCAATCTCGAGTTCGGAGATGCCCGATTCTTCGACAAGTTCGATCAGTTTTTTAATCTTGCGGATATCCATGATACGTCTCTTCTTATGTTTTGTTTTACTGGGCCGCAAACGCGAGGTGGCGTGCGGCAGCTGTTAAGGCGAATTCGTAACCATCAGCCCCTAAGCCACTGATCACGCCGACCGCTTTATCCGACAAATAGGAATGATGTCGGAAGGGTTCGCGGGCGTGAACATTAGATAAATGCACTTCAATAAAGGGAATGTTGACCCCGAGCAGTGCATCGCGTAATGCAACCGAGGTGTGCGTCAAAGCGGCTGGGTTAATAATAATAAAATCCACGCTTTCCATCGCTTGGTGGATTTTATCAATGAGGCTAGCTTCACTGTTGGATTGAAAGTGCTCAAGGGTCAATGCCAACCCTGTGGCTTGAGCCTCTAACGCGGCCATGATTTGCGCGAGGGTCTGAGAGCCATAGTGTTCAGGCTCACGGCGTCCGAGCAAGTTAAGGTTCGGGCCGTTTAAGACTAAAATGTGGTTTCTTGTCGGCATCTTGAGGCTTACTTCTCCTATTCGCTAACATCGTGTCAGCTTAGTGTGAATTCCTGCTGGTACGCATGCTGTGATGGTACGCTACATGCGATTTTATCCTTTGTGATAGCAATTATAGAGAATTCACCGCAAATCGCAGCAAAATACTGGTCTAATCAGCACACTTCGTCCTGTTGGTGTTGAAAAAATGCGCGCTAAAGCAGGTTTAGCGGCAAGAATAAAAAAGCCGCCCGTGGGCGGCAAAGGTTGCTAAGCAATCTTTCGTGAGGGTTACACCACACTCTCTTTTTCTGCAATAAGCTTATCCACCACACTCGGGTCGGCAAGGGTAGACGTATCTCCCAAGCTTCCGGTTTCGCCTGTGGCAATTTTACGCAGAATTCGGCGCATGATTTTACCGGAACGTGTTTTAGGGAGCGCATCGGTCCAATGAATGAAATCTGGCGTGGCGATCGGTCCGATTTCTTTTCGCACCCATTCTTTCACTTCTTTATGCAACTCGGCGCTCGGCACTTCACCGGCGTTGAGGGTGATATAGGCATAAATGGCTTGGCCTTTGATATCATGAGGTACCCCGACAATTGCCGCTTCAGCAATCTTATTGAATGCCACCAAAGCGGATTCGACTTCGGCGGTGCCCATTCGGTGCCCGGATATATTGAGTACATCATCAACCCGGCCGGTGATCCAGTAATAACCGTCTTGATCGCGGCGCGCGCCGTCACCGGTAAAATACATGCCTTTGAAGGTCGAGAAGTAAGTCTGCTCGAAGCGATCGTGGTCACCAAATACGGTCCGCATTTGACCGGGCCATGAGTCCAGCATCACCAAGTTACCCTCTGTCGCGCCATCAAGAAGATTGCCCATGTTGTCCACCAGCGCTGGCTGAACACCAAAGAAAGGACGCGTCGCTGAGCCCGGTTTAAGTGGTGTGGCGCCAGGGAGGGGCGTAATCAAAATCCCACCCGTCTCTGTTTGCCACCAAGTATCGACAATTGGGCAGGCTTGATTACCGATGGTGCTGTGATACCACTCCCAGGCCTCGGGGTTAATGGGCTCGCCGACCGATCCCATGATCCGTAGCGAATTACGTTGGGTGCCGGCAACGGCTTCATTGCCTTTGGCCATCAGTGCGCGAATCGCGGTGGGAGCGGTGTAGAGGATATTGACCTGGTGCTTATCGACCACTTCACTCATTCGCGCCGTGGTCGGGTAGGTGGGAACACCTTCGAATAAAAGGGTTTTTGCCCCGTTCGCGAGCGGGCCATACACCAGATAGCTGTGACCGGTAATCCAGCCGACATCGGCGGTACACCAGAACACCTCGCCGTCTTGATAATCGAAAACGTATTTAAAGGTCATTGCGGCGTAAACCAAGTATCCACCTGTGGTGTGGAGAACGCCTTTGGGGGTGCCGGTGGAGCCAGAGGTGTAGAGAATGAAAAGGGGATCTTCAGCCTGCATTTCTTCTGCGGGGCAATCCACCGATGCGTTTTCCGTGACCTCATGCCACCAAACATCGCGGTGATGATGCCAATCAATGTCGCCACCTGTGCGCTGGTAGACCACCACTTTTTCGATTGACTTCACGTTGGGGTGGGTTAGCGCTTCATCGACATTTTGCTTTAACGGGACGGCACGGCCACCGCGTACCCCTTCATCCGCAGTTACCACCACTTTCGCGTTCGAGTCAATGATGCGGCCTGCAAGCGCTTCAGGGGAGAAGCCACCGAATACGACGGTATGCACCGCCCCAATGCGCGCACAAGCGAGCATCGCGATGGCCGCTTCCATGACCATCGGCATATACAAGCAAACCACATCGCCTTTTTTAACCCCTTGCGCTTTTAGGGCGTTAGCAAAGCGACCCACGTGCTCGTAAAGGGCTTGGTAAGTCAGGGTCGCATCGTCGTTGGGATCATCGCCTTCCCAAATCAACGCGATTTGATCGCCTTTGTCTTTTAGGTGGCGATCAATACAGTTAGCCGCCACGTTGAGTGTGCCATCTTCAAACCAGCGAATATCGACATGCCCCGTATCAAAGGACGTGTGCTTGACGTTGCTGTAAGGTTTTATCCAATCAATTATCTGGCCTTGTTCTCGCCAAAATCCCTCAGGGTCGGTAATTGATTGCTGATAGAGAGCTTGATATTTGGCCTCATCAGCGTGTGCCTTTTGTGCAATTGAAGGCATGACGGGATATACGTGACTATCGCTCATCCTGTTTCTCCTCGTGTCCGCGATGCTCCGCGCGGCGCTTCCATGTCGTGAGATGTCAGGCGTTACCGCGGCCTGGCAAACGTAAACCATGCAGTAAAGGTGTGACAGATAAGGCTATCCGGCAATTAGACTTTAGGATGAGCCCCTTGATTTTTAAGTGGATTGTGGTGTTGTCGGGCCAGTTACTGGGCGCTGGATCGCACTTTTATTGCGATTCAAGGGCGCGGGATTACCGAGATTGAGGGATTGGCATCTCGCCTTGCGTCAGGCGAACATAAATCAGGGCCGCTGCTAAGGCATCGTCTAAAGCATCATGGCGAGCAGGAAGGGGAATCTCTAGATGGCGACTGATCGCTTCCATGCTGATGTCATGATAAGCATTAGGGAGTAAGCGCTCTAATTTGCGTTGATAAATGTCGCTGACTTCAATCAGTGGGTTGGGCAGCGGGAAACCAAGATATTGACGGGCATAGCGATCCAAAATGCTTTTGTCGTAGCGGATATGGTAGCCAACTAAAGGATGATTACCGATGAAGTGGATCAGTGAGGTCATGGCCTGCTTGGCACTGACACCATGGACAAGATCTTGATGACGCAATTGATGAATGCGCACGGAGCCGGCGCTTAAACTTTCGGGTGCGGCAAGGGTGAGTGTCAGCGATTGACTGGTCAGAATACGGTTGCCTTTGATCGGTGTCGCCGCAATCGTAACTAACTCGGCATGAGCTGGGTCAAGGCTGGTGGTTTCACAATCCAGTGATATCAGGGTACGTTTATCTGGCGGTAAAAAGAGCGCGCGATAAGGAGAGTGGCGCAACCGATAGCGATGCCAATAGCGAGCCAGCTGGTTCACGTTAATCCCTCACATGATAGTGGAACGCGAGGGATTGTTTAAACTTTTTCACCACGTGCAACCCGTGGCGCAATAGATCGCGTTCACTCGACGGTAAGTCGGCCACATCCAGGCGGTTACTTTGCTGCTCACCACGAAGTTGTTGGCGTAGACGAAGACGAATGAACAGTTTTAGCGCCTCTGACAGGTTTGCTGCCGTTTCGTCGGCCAGTGTGCCTAACTGGGCCAGTTGCGCGAGCCTCTCAAAGGTATTGGTCTCGGTGATCCCTTTTTCTAAGCTCATGGTGCGAACACCGTGGACGATCGGGAAAATGCCGCCTTTTTTAATATCTAGCCCTTCTTTACTGCTTTTAAGCGAGCCAAACACGGTCAAAGGAACCCGGAAGGCCAGCGCGGGACGCACAAAGGTATTAAGCGCCAACATATTGTCACTTAACGCCTCGTGAAGTGGTGTTTGGATCGCATTAATCAAGCTGAGATCCCCAGCAATCGCCTGGCTATCGGCTAAGATGGCCAAATCCATCACGCTTTGTTCATTGGCACTTTGGACGAGGTTGCGCACGGTTTGTTGCCATTGCGAGGCGGTTTTTACCCATTTGGGGTTGCTGACCATCACATTGCCGGGGCAGGGCGGGTAGCCCAGTTGATAAAGCGTGTGTGAAAAGGCCGCCATGACTTGCTGACAATCCGGCCAGTCCAGGTCATCGGCGAGAATAAGCGCATTATCTTGATCGGTTTTAAGTACTTGCTCGCCCCGTCCTTCTGAGCCCATCACCACCATGCAGCACTGGTTTTGATAGTTCTCGGGCACCAACAAGCGAAAGGCTTTTTCCATGATTTGTTCATTCACGGTGGCGATGAGTTGCATCACAAAGCGGGTATGGATGCCGTTGTTAAATAGGGTATGCACCAGTTTGCTCTGGCTATTGGCGGCGATAACTAACTCATCAATGGTTTGGGCGCGCGCAATTTGCAAGTTGAGCACGTGTGAGTGGGTTGAAAATAGGCTCAGCACTTGCGGCAGGTCAAGCATCCCCGCGGTTTGCCCTTGCTGGTCGACCACACGCACACGCTTCACGCGCTGGCGCGTCATACTGATCATGGCATGAAAAAGAAAGTCACCGCGTTCAACACTGACCACAGGGCGCGTGGCCACCTCGCCAACGTGGGCGGATTGATCATAGTCATCGAGTACCAAAGCGTGTAATAAGTTCGTCCGGGTAATAATCCCGCAGTCTCCATCATCAAACGTTACCAAAGCACAGTCACAGCGTTCGGCTTTCATTTGCGCGGTCGCGGCTTTTATCGTCAGCGTTGGGGAAATACATAACGCAGGTTGAATATTGCTATCATCAATCCTGGTGAGCATAAATTCGGCGAGGTTTTGTTGCTGACGTGCCTGGACCATTAACGCTTGTCGGCGTTGTAAGTTGGTCTCAAAGTAATCGCGGAAGTCTTGATTACTATGGTAGATCGCAAGAAACACCTCGGCCGGTAGTAGGTGGCAAAGCGTATCTTCTAAGGCGCGGTATTGATGTTTGGCGGTGCCGTGCACGAGCGCGGGGACGTCAAATAAATCCTCAGACGTATAGTGAGAAAACACTTCTTTGCCGTCTTCTGAGACTTCTTCGACACTGCCTTTAATAATGATAAACAGCTGCTCACCCGTATCACCTGCATGGATCAGGCTGTCGCCGCGCCGAAAATAGCCAACATCCAGCGCTTGTCGACATTGTTTGGCTTGTGCGGGCGTTAGGCAATCAAACGGTGGCTGCGAGGTGTCAAAAGGTTCAGGCATAATCGCACTCCTCACTATGATAGCCTCAGTGTGTCTTAGCCCTCGCGATCCTGCTAGCCGACTTTAGTCTAGCCAGTTACGACGGTTTCATCGACGAGATCAATGTTTTGCCATCAATAAGCGCCGCTTGTGTCTTTTTTTCCCGTCCTATTACTGCGACACTTAGCGCCGTATGTCTCTTAATATGAAGTAATGATATGGCATTAACCCAATGTTCCCCCTTTCGTTGGTTGTCAGAATATTTTGGCGGCTTCTTTTTTTCGTATGGCGTGTATTTGCCGTTTTGGGCGATATGGTTTGAGTCTCTAGGCCTTAATTCGGGCGTGATCGGGACCTTGATTGGGCTTGGTTTTGCTACCCGGTGTGTCGCCAACTTAGTGTTTACTCCGCGCGTGCAACAGGTTGAGGCTTTGTTGCCGGCTCTGCGGGCGTTGACCTTGATGGCGTTAGTGACCTGTGCATTGCATCCCATGATGGGTGCCAATGTGTGGTGGCTGGCTTTCGTCACTGTGTTGTTTAATTTAGCCATTGGTCCAGCGGTGCCCTTGTCTGATGCATTAGCGAACTATTACGCGCGTCATCGGTATATCGACTATGGTCGTACACGTCTTTGGGGGTCGATTGCCTTTATTGTCGGTTCGAGCTTAACGGGCTGGTTGGTGACCGAGCAATCGGCGGCAATTATTCCTTGGGTGGCAATCGGTGGCTTATCGGCATGTTTACTGCTGACCTTGCGTCGTCCTACCATCATGCCACAAAGCGAGCATGATATGACAGGCAGCAAAGTGTCGATGCGTCAGCTATTCCGTGATCGTCAGGTCATTGTATTTTTGTTGATCGCCTCTTTGTTGCAGGGCAGTCATGCCGCCTATTACAGCTTTAGTGCGATTTATTGGAAGCAGGCCGGTTACAGCGAGAGTATCGTCGGTTATTTATGGAGCTTGGGCGTCGTATCAGAAGTGGCCGTATTTGCTCTCGGCGCTCGGCTTTTTAGCGGTTGGTCGTCCAAGTCGTTATTCCAATTGGCTGCGTTAGGCGTATTGATCCGTTGGGGGATAACAGGCACCACCACCGCAGCCATTCCCGTTGTGTTGGTTCAGTTACTTCATGGCGTCACCTTTGCCGGTGCGCACTTGGGGGCCATGCAGTATATTCAGCGTGAATGCGGAACGCGGTTGGTCGCTGCACAAGCTGCTTATAACGCGTTGCCGATGGGCGCGGTGGTCGCGGCTCTTACTACTACAAGTGGGTGGATTTATGCGGTTTCGCCATCGGGAACCTTTTACGCAATGGCGCTGCTTGCGTTGCCTGTTTTTGTGCTCCCATTACGTGAGCCCGAATTTCGACGCGCCAAGCATGCCAGTGTGCAATAAACGGCTTACCGGCTTGCAATAAAGTTAGCTAGAGCGCCCACAAAGCCAGCATTGCATGATTGAGTGGGCGCCGTTGCCGTGGTACACCCAGCCAAAGGATTTGGCACATTATGGCGTCAGGAAGGGAGTCATGACACAAGGCTGGGTAATTGTCTCTGTTTCACTGCTCTATATGGGGGCATTATTTGCCATTGCCTGGTATGGCGATCGCCAGCCGCGCTGGCTTCACAAATGGCGGCCTTGGATTTATAGCCTTTCCATTGCCGTTTATTGCACCTCTTGGACCTTTTTTGGCACCGTCGGCCAAGCGTCCAGCTCTCCATGGTCCTTTTTGCCGATTTACCTTGCGCCGATGTTGGTGTTCACCCTCGGATGGCGCTTTCTCGCTCGTCTCATTCTGATTGCCAAACGCGAACATATCACTTCGATCGCTGACTTTATTGCGGCGCGATATGGCAAGTCTCAGGGACTGGCTGTGATGGTGACGCTGATCGCTGTGGTGGGGGTGCTCCCTTATATTGCGTTGCAACTACGCGGCATTGCCATGGGGCTTGACGTGCTCTCGCCAGAAATGGGGCGGAGTGTTGGTTTAGAACAAACGCAAATTGCGTGGTTGGTGTGTGTCGTTCTCGCCGTTTTTACGGTGTTATTTGGTACTCGACACATTGATAGCACCGAACATCATCGCGGTATGATGATGGCAGTGGCGTTTGAATCTGTCATTAAGCTGGTGGCTTTTCTCGGGGTTGGCGTGTTTGTTGTTGCGCTGTTATTCCAAGCGCCGACGTTGCCAATAACGCTTGAAGCATCAGGTGTTATCGGTGAGCCCGATGTCGGTAGTTTAATCATTCACACCTTTTTAACGGGCGCCGCGATTATTTGTCTGCCGCGCCAGTTTCATACCATGGTGGTGGAAAACACGCGTGCAAGCGATTTGAACATGGCACGTAAAGTCTTCCCAACCTATCTACTCCTGATGCTAATTTTTGTCCTTCCCATGGCTTATGCCGGGCAAGCGTTATTGCCCGGTACACCGGCGGATACCTATGTGATCCGCTTGCCCTTATCTGTGGGCGCGGAAGGCATGGCATTACTGGCGTTTATGGGCGGTGCTTCGGCAGCCAGTGGCATGGTGATTGTTTCTACCATTGCGCTGGCCATTATGGTCTCCAATGATCTTGTTATGCCGCTGCTGTTACGGCGTATGAAAATGGCCTCTCGCAATTTCGCGCAATTTTCTGGTTTATTACTCAACGTCCGTCGCGCGCTGATTTTCTTGATTTTGATTGCCGCCTGGGGCTTCTATCATTTGATTTTAACCGTCCCAACCTTGTCAGAAATTGGCTTTCTGTCTTTTGCTGCCATCGCGCAATTTGCACCTGCCATGGTTGGCGCCTTGTATTGGCGGCAAGGAAATAAAAAAGGGGTGTACGCTGGGCTGACAGTCGGATTTTCGCTTTGGTTGGTGACCATGATGGTCCAAACTGGGATGCTGGCAGGGGATGGGCAATCCAATATGCTTATCTGGCTGATTACGCCACCATCATTACCTCCACTCGCCGGGCTTAATATCATTGATTGGGGGTTGGCCTTTAGCGTATTGATGAATGCCGTCAGCTTTATCTTTGTGTCTTTATTAACACGACCGTCACTGAGTGAGCGCTTGCAAGCCGCCGCATTTGTCGGCATGCCATTACCCGAAAACGATGGTGCGCGCTTGTATCAAAGCCGAGTCACGGTCGCAGAGCTTGAGATGCTGGCGTCACGTTTCGTGGGGCGTCGACGCATGCGCCAGGCTTTTAGCCAATTTGCTGAGCAGCGCGGTGAGGAGTTAATGCCACAGCAACAGGCCAGCGCCCCTTTAATTCGTCATACCGAGCGTGTGCTGGCGGGCGTGTTTGGATCGTCATCCGCTCGGCTGGTGCTGTCTTCTGCACTACAAGGTCGAAATATGCAGCTGGAGGAAATTGCCACCATCGTGGATGAAGCCTCTGAGTTGTTTGATTTTTCTCGCGGTCTTTTGCAAGGCGCCATTGAGCATATCAATCAAGGGATATCGGTGGTGGATAAACAATTACGGCTAGTGGCGTGGAATCAGCGTTATATCGATATGTTCCAATTTCCACCTGGGCTTATTCAAGTCGGACGACCGGTCGCGGACTTAATCCGGTTCAATGCTCAGCGGGGATTGTGTGGGCCGGGCGATCCGGAGGATCATGTGAGCAAACGGGTGATGCACTTAACGCGGCGAAAGCCGCATACGTCCTCGCGTGTTCATCCCGACGGGCGCGTGATTGAATTGCAAGGTAACCCGATGCCGGGCGGGGGCTTTGTCATGACCTTTACCGATATCACCGCGTTCCGCGATGCCGAAGCCGCGCTCAAACAGTCAAACGAAACCTTGGAAGCGCGTGTGACTGAGCGAACCCAGGAATTGGAGCGCTTGAATAGCCGTTTAATCGACGCCACCCGTAAAGCGGAATCCGCCTCGCAGTCAAAAAGCCGTTTTTTAGCCGCAGTGAGTCACGACTTAATGCAACCGCTCAATGCGGCGCGCTTGTTTGCCTCATCACTGAGTGAAATGGCGGTCAACCGTGAAACAGAAACCGCCGCGCAGCATATCGAAAGTGCGCTCGAAAGTGCTGAGGTATTGATTGGAGACTTATTGGATATTTCTCGTCTTGAATCGGGCAAGATGAAAGCCCGGATTGAATCCTTTCCATTGAGTGAAGTCTTTGATGCGCTTGAAGCGGAATTTGGGGTGTTAGCACACCGACAAGGCCTCGATTTTCATGTCTGCCGCAGCCGGGCCATTGTCCGCTCTGATAAAACCCTCCTTAGGCGAGTATTGCAAAACTTCTTAACCAATGCCTTTCGCTACAACCCAGACGGACGGGTGTTATTTGGCGTGCGCCGTACCGGCCATGATTATCGAATCGAGGTTTGGGATGATGGGGATGGGATCCCGTTGGCTCGCCAGCAAGATATTTTTCAAGAGTTCACTCGGATTGAGCGCCAAGGTGCAGAGCAGGGGCTGGGACTGGGGTTGGCTATCGCGAAAGGCATTAGCCAAATCTTGTCTCAACCGTTGGGACTGAAGTCATGGCCAGGCAAGGGGACTGTTTTTTCCATCACTGTTGATGGCAGTGATATCCGCCAAGTGAATGCTATTCCGAAAGGCGCCACACCAACGCTGCACAGCGCCCAGGTGTTGGAAGGGTGCCGAGTATTATGCGTTGATAATGAACAAGATATTTTGACCGGAATGACCCAGCTTTTATCACGTTGGGGCTGTGATGTGCGGTGCGCGCAAGATGTTGGCGAGGCCATGCAGCAAATCAGTGAACAATGGCAACCTGAATTTGTGCTGAGTGACTATCATTTAGCCAACCAACAAACGGGCCTACAAGTATTACAGCAATGCCAGCTAAAGTTGGGCGCTTGTTTTCATGGCGTAATGATCAGCGCTGACCGCAGTACTGAAACACAACAGGCGGTAACTGGGCTAGGCTTTACGTATCTGTCTAAGCCCGTGAAGCCGCTGAAGCTACGGACCCTATTACAACAGCGAGGAAAATAATGACGCCGTTTGCATTCGCGCGCCTTGAAACCGATATCGGTACCGTCAAGGTCGAAGGACGATTTGATCCTATTGATGGTCATATTGAAGTCGATGAACTTGCTCACTTGGATGGCGACGGATGGGCCGATGTGAACCACTGGCTTGCTGAACAAGCTTATGAACACAAAATCGCTGTGATTATTGCCGCGATTCGACCTGCCGTGATGTCGCTGAATAGCTAGTGCCTCCCTTCGCTGGGGTCATCATCGTATCATCAATTATGACGCATTTTGTCGTCGGCTATGATGCGTCTTGGGCTTGCTGGTGTTCGGTGTAAAAGGTCTTGTGCTCGATAAACGTAGCAGGCGTTTGTGCAAAATAATGGCTACCCGCCATGCTCACTGCGACGCGGATTTGTGCATCATTACTCTTTGGTGCTGGCAGTGATACGAGCCAGTGGGTACCTTTATTACCGGTGGCTTGCATTGCTTGGGGCGAGGTCTGTGCCAGGCCAATACGAACACCTTCTAAAGGCAACTCACTGATCAGCCGCAACGTCAGCTGATTATCCTCGATCCCTTGTGACTCCAGTTTGAGTTTCATATCACCATTTTCGAGCTGACAAAATCCGCTGGTATAGCGACAGTTGGAACGGACAGCAAGCGGGTAGCTTTTCCCCGGTTGGGCCGCCTTGGGCGCTTCAGACACACTGGCATCGACCGCAAAATAGGCTATCACTGCGAGCACCGGCGCGACTAGCATCGCGATAACTACATGCTTGTTGGTTAATAAACGCGTTATCGTTGACATCATGCCTCTCCTTGGCTGGACATAATCGGTCGTTTAAAAGCCCCCGAAGGGGCTTGGATAGTTTAACATTGTATCAGTGTGATTGCGCATCACCCGCACCCGATGGCATGCGAACGTGTTCGACTAAGTCTTGCACCTCTTGCGGTGTTTCCTTCGTCATGCGTGACACAATGATAGCGACAACAAAGTTGCAGACTGCCCCGACTGCACCAAAGGCATTGGGTTCAATCCCTAAGATCCAGTTGCTGCCTAAGCCTTCAAAGTAGGTCCAATCAGCGACAAACAGAATCCCTTTATGTTGGAAGACATAGAACAGGGTGACACTGATCCCCGCTACCATACCCGCAATTGCGCCCTCTTTATTGATGGTTTTGGTGAAGATCCCCATCATCAGTACCGGGAATATCGATGACGCGGCCAAACCAAAGGCAAGTGCCACTGTCCCGGCCGCAAAGCCTGGTGGATTGAGCCCCAAGTATCCAGCGCCGGCAATCGCTAATGCCATGGATATCCGGCTCGCCATCAGCTCGCCTTTTTCACTGATATTCGGATTGACGACCCCTTTAATCAGATCATGGGATATCGCGGACGATATAGCCAATAATAACCCGGCTGCGGTCGATAAAGCGGCCGCCAGGCCACCGGCGGCAATCAAGGCGATCACCCAGTTAGGCAGTTTGGCGATTTCGGGATTGGCCAGGACAATAATATCGCGGTCAACGCGTAATTCGTTGGTTTCCGGATCCGACGTGTACTGAATTTTTTGATCGCCGTTTTTATCATCAAAACCAAGTAGCCCGGTTTTTTCCCAGTTTTTGAACCAGTCTGGACGCTCGTCATAGACAAGATTGTCGCCATTAGGCAGATTCACAGTGTCCATTAAGTTCAAGCGCGCCATTGCCGCGACCGCAGGTGCTGAGGTGTACAAAATCGCGATAAAGAACAGCGCCCAACCCGCAGAAGCCCGAGCATCACGTACCTTAGGCACGGTAAAGAAACGGATAATGACGTGGGGTAAGCCAGCAGTACCAATCATCAGTGACATGGTGTAGGCAAACATATTGAGCGTACTGCCACGCACTGCGGTGGTGTATTCCACAAAGCCAAGTTCGGTGACCACCTGATCCAGTCGATCGAGCAGATACTGATCGGTGCCCGCCATGGTGCTACCGAGACCCAGTTGTGGGAACGGATTACCAGTCAAGTTAAGGGAAATAAAGATTGCGGGAATGGTGTAAGCTAAAATGAGTACGCAATATTGAGCAATTTGGGTGTAAGTAATGCCTTTCATCCCGCCCATCACGGAATACATAAAGACGATCACCATACCGATTAATAGCCCGGTGGAGTAATCCACTTCTAAAAAGCGACCAAAAGCCACCCCAACCCCTTTCATCTGACCGATAACATACGTCACTGAGGCGATGATTAAGCAGATGACAGCGACGATACGTGCGGTTTTTGAATAAAAGCGCTCACCGACAAACTCTGGCACGGTAAATTTGCCAAACTTACGGAGATAAGGCGCGAGCAGCAATGCAAGAAGCACGAAGCCGCCAGTCCAACCCATTAAAAACACCGAACCGCCATAACCCATAAAGGCAATTAAGCCGGCCATTGAAATAAAGGAAGCGGCTGACATCCAGTCTGCAGCGGTGGCCATCCCGTTTGCGATGGGGTTGACCCCGCCGCCCGCGACGTAAAACTCCTTGGTGGAGCCTGCGCGTGCCCAAATTGCAATCCCGATGTAGAGTGCGAATGTGAACCCGACAACAATATAAGTAATGGTTCTTAAATCCATGTGTTTATCCTCTTACTCGTCGTCAACACCGAACTCGCGATCGAGTTTGCGCATTTGTTTGGTATACACAAAAATGATGCCGAGGAAGGTATAAATCGATCCCTGCTGAGCAAACCAGAATCCTAATTTGTAGCCGCCAATTTGAATGGTATTGAGAGCATCAACGAATAAGATCCCGCAGCCAAATGAGACCACAAACCAGACAATCAGTAAGCTGATCATCAGTTTTACGTTTCTGTCCCAGTAGGCTTTTGCGTGTTCCTTGCTTTGAAACGCCATCGCCTTCTCCTTGTTTATTACGTTAATGGAATGTTACGTAATGACGATAGCAGGGGTTAGGCAAAGCGACATTGCAACTTTAGTCGAGCTTAGTTGTAGGCAATCGCAGGAAAAATCAGGTGTTTTGTGAGGTAGGTTGGGCTGGCTCCGTGTGAGCCAGCCAAGGCTTTCGCCAAAGGTCTAACTTAAGTGGTAAAACTTTTGGACCCCTTCGAGTAAATTAGCCACTGCCACCGAGGCGAGAATCAGCCCCATTACGCGACTGATAATAGAAGCGCCCACATTACCAATCACCTTGTGAATCACATTGGCCCCGAGGAGTAAAGCCAAGGTCGCGAGCAGAACTAAAAACATCACTCCCGCGGTGATCGCTTGTTCAGCAATGGCATAGCGGTTGTTATCGGTGAGCATCACAATGGCCATCATGGCGCCAGGGGAGGCAATGGAAGGCACAGCCAACGGATAAACGGCCGTTGCCGCTATCTCGGCTTTATCCACGTTTTCGCTCAGCATTTTGGCCTCTTGGCTGGGTTTGCCTTCGCCGAAAATCATGGTCAGAGCAAAAAGAAGGAGTACTAAACCGCCCGCGGCTTGAAATGCAGGCAGTGGAATTTGCATCGCTTCTAACAAAATCTGACCAATAATGAGAAAGAAAAGCAAAATCGCAAAGGAAATAGTGACGGCTTTAATGGCAACGCGGCGTTTTTGTTTCGCCGTCATATGGCTGGTTTGCGAGAGATAAATGGGCACGCTACCGATAGGATCGATCACGGCCCATAAGATCACGAATTGTGTAGCCAGAATACTTAGCATGGGCGCTCCATAATAGGGTCGAGGGCGCTAGCGTATCAAAGTTCTATATTGGATTGCTGCAATAAAATCACTGCTTGCGTACGATTTTTCACCCCGAGCTTGCGGAAAATAGCCGTCATATGCGCTTTGATAGTGGCTTCGGAAACGGCGAGATCGTAAGCGATTTGTTTATTAAGCAGACCGTCACAGAGCATCCGCAACACCTTATACTGCTGCGGTGTCAGCGCAGCGAGTTTGCTAGATAGGCACTCGCTGTCATCCTCCTCGCCGAGATCATCAGGAAAACAAGGCGTTCCCTCGAGTACCTGGGTTAATGATTGTACCAAAGCACGCATATCGCTGGACTTAGGGATAAAGCCAAACGCACCATGTGAATGCACTTGACGGATCACATTGCGTTCTTCGCTGGCAGAGACGACGACAATGGGCAGGTTAGGATATTGGTTGCGCAGCTCAATCAGACCGGACATGCCGTTAGCGCCGGGCATTTTGAGGTCGAGTAGGACTAAATCGACGTCAGCATCTCGTGCGAGTATTTTATGCAAGCTATTTAAGCTATCTGCTTCCAACAGGTTGGCACCGCTTATCGCCATATGCACAGATTGAAATAAGGCATTTCGAAATAGTGGATGATCATCAGCAATAACGATGGTGTGTTGCGCTTCCATAATGCGGCTATCTTTCCCTTCAGTTTCTTTCAACCTATCACCCGATGCAGGGCTTATCAATTTTGTAACAAGAGAACTAAGAGATTGATCATTCCTTGTTTTTTACTGACGGCATAAGTGCATGTTCATTGAGGTGAGCGAGAAATGCCTCAGGAGGTAAAAAGCCGGTTATACGCGCCGCTTGATCTCGTTCCCCCGTGGGAAGCCAAAAATCGAGAGTCGGTAAGCCTGCCACCGCTTGGCTACGCATCAAGGCAAAATCTTCCGGACGGTTTTCACTCAGGTTTACTTTAATTCGGCGCATAGTACTAAGTGACTTAGCCACTGCCGGATCAGTGAATGTCTTTTGCGCAAACTGTTTGCATGGAATGCACCAGTCGGCGTAATAGTCGACAAAGGCGACTTGTTGATTGGTAGCGGCTTTGGCAAGTTCAGCCTCAAGCGCGGCTTGGCTATTAACGGTCACAAAGGTTGGCGCCGTGACGGTATGCGATGTTGTCGCAGGGACGGTAGCTTGTTGCGAGCGAACAATATAAAGCGCACTGGCGCCTAATGCGGCAACCAACAATCCAGCAGTCAATGCGACACGGCGACGCTGTCTCATATGTTTTCCTTTTCACGCTAATAGGATGAGTATACACACATACCATGACTTGCTTAGAAAAAGGAAATGACGACATCAAGATGTTTGTCCGCAGAGACGCACTGCCCCATCAGTGGCAGTGCGTCGCCGACGCTTAGGCGCGTTTTTTCGCGCGCCCTTGTACGGCTTTAAAACGCGGATTCGTTTTGCAAATGACAAACATGCGTCCGCGGCGACGGATAACCTGGCAATCAGGGTGACGCTGGCGGGCGCTTTTCAGTGAGTTCAATACCTTCATGACGACGCCTTTTGACTGCGACCAATTTGGCCAAACTTGCGCGCAAAGTTGGCGGCGCGCCCCTCTTTATTGGCAGCGCGTTGTTTACCTGTGTACACCGGATGTGAAGCGCTCGAGATATCCAACGGGTAGTAAGGATAGGTTTTGCCATCTTGCCACTCAATGGTGCGTGATGTTTGCAAGGTTGATCCGATTATAAAATAGGCGTCAACGCTGGTGTCATGAAAAACGACAGGGCGGTACTCGGGATGGATATTAGCTTGCATAATGACTCCTCATTAATTGTTATGATATAACATAACAATTAAAAGCAGAAAAGAAAAGCTTGCCTAGTGTCTAGGTTAAAGATCTCAATTTCCGAACTTTTTGTTGTCAGTTCGCGAAAAGTGTTACTTTTTCTTACTTGAATCAACATACGCGTTACGGGGCCTGGTTAGACTTTGGCCATGGTGCTGGGCGCGTTTGCTCTCGTGTGTGAACGCGACGTAGTGGGAAAGTCTATCCAAAGTAGGAGAAAATTATGTTTTTGGTTGAGTTATTAGTGGTACTCAGCTGCATCTTAGTGGGTGCCCGTATCGGCGGCATCGGTTTAGGTGTGATGGGCGGGCTTGGACTCTTAGTGTTGAGCTTTGTGTTCGGGTTGCAACCGACGCATCCTCCGATTGATGTTTTATTAATGATCATGGCGGTAGTTGCCGCTGCCGCGACCATGCAAGCGGCAGGGGGCCTCGATTTTTTAATTAAAATTGCCAGTGGCATTCTGCGCAAAAATCCACGTCATATTACTTTTGTTGCACCTTTAGTGACGTATGTCTTTACCATGATGGCAGGGACGGGACACGTGGCGTACTCGGTGTTGCCAGTTATTGCCGAAGTGAGCCGCAAAAGCGGGATTCGTCCTGCCCGCCCACTCGGTATGGCGGTGATTGCCTCACAGTTTGCGATTGTGGCCAGCCCGATTGCCGCTGCTGTGGTTGCATGTGTCGCCTTTTTAGAACCGCAAGGCATCACACTGACAGATGTTCTATCAGTGACCATTCCTAGCACCTTTATCGGTTTGGCGCTGGCGTGTGTGATCGTGAATAAACTGGGCAAAGAGCTTAAAGACGATCCTGAATATCAACGTCGTCTGCAAGATCCCGCGTTTCGCCGGGAAATGGAAGCTGACCTCGCGGTTGAAGATATCGAAGTCACCCCTGAGGCGAAAAAATCGGTTGCATTGTTCTTATTCGGTGCGTTAGCCGTGGTCATCATGGGGGCTTTCCCTGCTTTGCGTCCGGCATTTGATGGTGAGCCAATGGGCATGGCCCACACCATTGAAATCGTCATGTTGTCGGTTGCTGCGTTAATTATTCTGACTTGTAAACCAGACGGTAATGCGATTAGCCAAGGCTCAGTATTCCATGCTGGGATGCGTGCCATCGTTGCTATCTTTGGTATTGCTTGGTTAGGGGATACCTTGGTTGCCGGCCATCTAGATATGGTCAAAGACGCGGTATCTGGCTTGGTTGAAGTGGCGCCCTGGACATTTGCTTTTGCCTTATTTGCCCTATCAGTGATGGTGAATAGTCAAGGTGCAACGACGGCGGTGCTTGTTCCAGTAGCGATTTCGCTTGGCTTACCTCCTTCGATGATCATTGCCACCTTTGTTGCGGTAAATGGTTATTTCTTCGTCCCGAATTATGGTCCGATTATCGCTTCAATTGATTTTGACCGCACCGGTACCACGCGGATTGGTAAGTATGTGTTCAACCATAGCTTTATGTTGCCAGGCTTACTGAGCATGGTCTTTAGTATTGCATGTGGTTTGTTGATTACCCAGGTGTTGTAGCGGCTGTTTCACCGGCATGAAAAAGGGCGCTATAAGCGCCCTTTGTTGTTTTATGGTTGTTGTGATTTTGACCGACTAAGCGTTAAAGCGTTTACCGCGGTATTTGGGGTGCATGAGGTTCTCAACGGAGAAAATCTCATCAAGCTCAGACTCTGTCATCAAACCACGCTCGAGTATCACCTCTTTAACACTTTTACCGGTTTCCGCACAAATCTTGCCGACAATATCGCCTTCGTGATGACCGATAAAGGGGTTGAGATAGGTGATAATCCCAATCGAGTTATGCACGTAGTGCTCGCACACTTCTTGGTTAACCGTAATCCCGCTTACACACTTCTCACCCAAGTTCCGGCAGCCATTCGCCAGGATGGAAATAGACTCAAACAGTGCCTGCCCAATTACGGGCTCCATCACGTTAAGCTGAAGTTGGCCGGCTTCGGCAGCAAAGGTGATGGTAGTGTCGTTCCCCATGACTCGATAACAAACCTGATTGACTACTTCAGGGATCACCGGGTTGACCTTGGCAGGCATGATGGATGAACCGGCTTGCATTTCAGGCAAGTTAATTTCATTCAGTCCTGCACGAGGGCCAGAAGAAAGTAGGCGTAAATCATTACAGATCTTCGATAGTTTCACCGCCAGGCGTTTTAGCGCGCCATGCACCATGACATAGGACCCACAGTCTGAGGTGGCTTCAATCAAATCTTCTGCCGGGATACAAGGTAAACCAGTAATCTCTGCGAGGCGTTTCACCGCCAGTTGCTGGTAACCTTCTGCAGCATTCAACTTCGTCCCGATCGCGGTGGCGCCTAAGTTCACTTCTAAAAGCAGGGCCGCCGTATATTTGATGTTTTTAATCTCTTCACGCAGCAGTACAGAGAAGGCTTTGAACTCTTGTCCCACTGTCATTGGCACCGCATCTTGCAGCTGGGTACGGCCCATTTTTATGACATGAGCGTACGTGTCTGCTTTGACATCGAATTCTTTTTGTAAGTAATCAATCGCATCCATCAGTTTGAGAATGCTGTTATATACCGCAATTCGAAATCCGGTTGGATACGCACAGTTAGTGGATTGGCTCTTGTTGACGTGATCGTTAGGGTTAATCACATCATAATCGCCTTTCTCGTGCCCCATCAGTTCAAGCGCAAGGTTGGCAATTACCTCGTTGGCGTTCATGTTTACCGAGGTGCCTGCGCCGCCTTGAAAGACATCCGAGGGGAACTGATCCATGCATTTGCCGGTTTCCAACATCTGGTCACAGGCTTTGATGATGTAATCACCGACGTCAGCAGGGATCACGCCAAGTTCTTGGTTGGCCATTGCGGCGGCCTTTTTGGTGTAAACCATGCCGCGTACGAAATCTGGGATATCAGAAATACGGATGCTTGAAATAGTGAAGTTCTCAATCGCGCGCAAGGTATGAATGCCATAATACGCATCTGCAGGCACCGCTCGTTGGCCGAGTAAGTCCTCTTCCAAGCGGGTGGCAGTGGTTTGCGTAGGGGTATCATTGGGGGTAATAATCGTCTGAGACATGCGTTGGCCTTAACATCAAGTTATTATAATGATTAAAACGTCGCCACAAATATTGCTGTAGAATCCATTCCTCAGAGATTTTGGCTGGATGTATCGTCTATTACATCGTTTCAACCCATATTACAGCACATGATGCGGTTGAAATGGCTGACTTCCGTCACAGCTGTAACATGATGACTAAACAAAATGCGCTTTCTTGCGCTGGGATTCAAGCAGTAAATACAGGATCCCGGTTCGGCTTTTGCCTTATTTTGATGTTAGGATGAAACGTCAATTTTTAGCGCGAGGTGAACCGTGTTTCCAGTCTTACTACTGCTATTTATTCTGGTCCCAGTGATCGAAATTGGCCTATTTATTCAGGTCGGCGGCTGGCTGGGCTTGTGGCCGACCTTGGCGTTGGTTCTGATCACGGCATTTGTCGGTGCGTCTTTGGTCCGTAATCAGGGGTTGATGACGCTGGCCTCGGTGCAGGACAGACTCAATCGCGGTGAGTTACCGGCGCAGCAAATCCTTGAAGGCGTGATGCTTGCGGTAGCAGGTGTCTTGCTGTTGACGCCAGGCTTTATGACCGATGCGATGGGGATGTTGGTGCTGCTACCAGCACCGCGTGCGGCGCTCGCCAAACAAGTGATGAAACGGGTCACTGTGTCTCAAGCGGGCTTTGGCCAAGGCGGCTTCCACCAAGGAGGTAATACGCAAGGCCCCTTTGGTGACGATCCTTTCCGTCGTGGCGGGCGCGATGACGATGGCAACACCTTTGAAGGTGAGTACGAGCGTAAAGACGATGACGACGATGACAATCATCGCCTAAGATAACGTTTACGTTGTAAAAAACATCGACAAAAATGGCCGCACACTGCGGCCATTTTTAGTTTTTTGCGGACCTTATGGGCCTATTGCACTATTGTCATTTATTCAGCGAGCTCAGGGCGTTGGCGATATTGGTCGAGTGATGCTGGGTTATCCAGTGCGCTTAACTGTGCCACGTCTTGGCCATGGACCACATCGCGCACCGCCAACTCAGCCAGTTTGCCTGACTTGGTGCGCGGAATATCGCTCACCTCGGCAATCACCGTGGGAACATGACGCGGTGTACACTGGGTGCGGATGGTTTTTTTGATGGCTTGCTTGATTGGCTCATCCAGTGTCACGCCGGCGGCGAGTTTGACGAATAGCACCACGCGGACATCATTTTGCCATTGCTGACCAATGACCACTGAATCGATGATCTCGCTAAGCTGATTTACATGGCGATAGATTTCCGCGGTACCAATTCGCACCCCGCCTGGGTTTAATACCGCATCAGACCGACCATAAAACACCATGCCACCTTGTGCGGTCAGGCGCACATAGTCACCATGGAACCAGATGTCATCAATCTTGTTCCAGTAGGCATTGTGATAGCGACTGCCATCGGTATCGTGCCAAAAGCCAACCGGCTGGTTGGGGAAGCTATTACAACACACCAGCTCACCTTTTTGCTCTTCAACCGCTTGGTCTTGGGCGTTAAACACTTGTACATCGAGCGCCAAGCCCCGCTTTTGGCTTTCACCGCGATAAACCGGTGATAGTGGGCTGCCAAGAACAAAACAGCCACAAATGTCGGTGCCACCCGCAATCGAGCTTAATTGCAGATCAGACTTTATTTTTTGATAGACATAATCAAACTGCTCGGGCGCAAGTACCGAGCCGGTCGAACATAGGACGCGTAGCGACGTCAGCGAGTAATCGTCTTTCGGCGCTACGCCTTGTTTTTCCAATGCCTCTAAGTATTTGGCTGCGGTGCCAAAAAGGGTGAGCCGGTGCTGCTCGGCCAGTCGCCAAAGTACCCCCGCATCGGGATAAAACGGCGAGCCATCATAGAGCACCAAGGTCGCGCCGCTTGCTAAAGCGCTGACTTGCCAATTCCACATCATCCAGCCGCAGGTGGTGAAATAGAAAAAGCGATCGCCGGGGCGCACATCCGAATGGAGCTGATGCTCTTTCAAATGATTGAGCAATATCCCCCCTACCGAATGAATAATGCACTTGGGCTTACCCGTGGTGCCGGAAGAGTAAAGCACAAAGAGTGGGGCATTGAACGCCATGCGGGTAAAGCGAAGCGGCGGCATGTCCTTGACTAATAAGTCCTGCCAGTTATCCACGCCAGCAGGTAAAGAAGGTCGCTCGCCATCAAAAGGGATCACCACTAGGCGTTCAATGGCCGGTACGTTACCCACCACCTGCTGTGCTTTATTCAGGCAGTCATAGGTTTTGCCGTTATAGTGGTAATGATCGGTGGTAAACAGCACTTTGGGCTCGGTTTGGCCAAAACGGTCTAACACACTGTCGACGCCAAAATCCGGTGAGGTTGAGGTCCAAATCGCGCCCAGTGCCGCGGTGGCAAGCATCGCAATCACGGTTTCAGGCAGGTTAGGTAAATAGCCAGCAACCACATCGCCCGGCTGAACGCCTTGCATATCTAGGTAGTGACGGATGGCCGCGACCTGATCGACGAGCTCACGCCAAGTGAGGGTTCGTGCTACCTCATGCTCACCGCTAAAAATCATCGCCGGTTGGTCGGCATATTGCTCTGCGTGCTTGAGCAGGTTTTCGGCATAGTTCAGACGTGCGGTGGGAAACCAGTGGCTATCTCGATTGGGGTGCTCGGGATCGATATCGCACACTCTCTCGCCCGGATCGCCGATCACGCCGGCAAATTGCCATAACTGTTGCCAAAAATCGCCGCTTTGACGTACTGACCATGCATAGAGATCGTCATAACCACTCAGCTGGGTGTCGTGAGTCTGATTCACGGCACGGATAAACGCGGCGAGTAACGTGTGGGTTTGACGTTCCTTATCCGGCGCCCACAACAATCCGTCTTTCATGTCCTCTCCTTAGCCCTTATCAGGGTGTGCCTGTATAAATGCATCCAGCGTTTGGCATTGTGATTCAATGCGTGTCAGGGTTGGGTAGGCCGTTAAATCAAACGCAAATCGGCGTGCATTAAACAGCTGCGCAACCAAACAAATATCGGCCAAATTGGGCGCTTCTCCGCCGATAAAGGGGCTGTCTAGTCCTTGTAGTTTGGCTTCCAAGCCATCGAACCCTTGGTTTAGCCAATGGTGATACCAAGTGATTTTGTCATCATCACTGTGGCCAAAGGGGCCGGTTAAGTATTGCAGAACCCGCAAGTTATTGAGTGGATGCACATCACAGGCAATATCGAGTGCCAGTGAGCGGCACTGGGCCTTTTGCACTGGATCATCGGGGAGTAGTTTGACCTGCGGATAGCGCTCATCGAGGTATTCGATAATGGCCAGTGATTGGCTCAAGGTGACATCGCCATCGACCAAGGTAGGCACTAAACCGGCGGGATTGAGTGAACGATAGGCGTCACTGTGCTGATGTTTATCC
Source organism: Salinivibrio sp. EAGSL (assembly GCF_013366455.1). Classification (NCBI taxonomy): domain Bacteria; kingdom Pseudomonadati; phylum Pseudomonadota; class Gammaproteobacteria; order Vibrionales; family Vibrionaceae; genus Salinivibrio; species Salinivibrio sp. EAGSL. The sequence continues at coordinate 50,284 of NZ_JABWMG010000022.1, forward strand.
AGAAGGGACACGGTTTCTCGTTGGTAGGTAAGGCCTTTAAGGCCAAGGGCGATGCGGACGCGGTAGGCCGCGGTCGACTTACTGTAATCATAAAGCAGCATACAAGCTCCTAGACGGCGTCAACGTCAAGCGCGCCTAGAGGTACTAGGCGCGCATAAACGTTACTCTGCGATGTAACGGGTCACAGTTTGCTCAATGGCGCCGAAAATAGACGCATCTTGGCTGTCGCGCATATCGATGGTGACGCTATCGCCAAAGGTCATGAACGGGGTTTTTGCCTCGCCTTGGTCGATAATTTCCAGCATGCGCTTTTCGGCTAAGCAGCAAGAGCCTTTACTGCGATCGGTATTGGACACCGTGCCGGAGCCAATAATGGTCCCGGTACTGACATGACGGCTTTTCGCCACATGGGCGACCAATTCGGCAAAATCAAAGGTCATATCGACACCGGCGTCGGGCGAGCCAAACCATTCGCCGTTGAAGGTGACATGCATCGGCAAGTGGACTTTATGGTCGCGCCAGTGATCGCCAAGCTCATCGGGGGTAACCGCCACCGGCGAAAAAGCAGAGGCGGGCTTGGATTGGAAAAAACCGAACCCTTTGGCAAGCTCGCCGGGGATCAGGTTGCGCAGAGAGACATCGTTGACCAGCATCAGTAATTTAATGTGTTGGCCGGCTTTGTCAGCGCTTAGGTGCATGGGGACATCATCGGTGACGACGGCTAGCTCGGCTTCAAAGTCACAGCCCCACGCATCATCCACTAATTCAATCTCATCACGCGGACCAAGAAAGCCATCAGACATGCCTTGATACATCAAAGGATCGGTCCAAAAACTCTCAGGCATTTGTGCGCCGCGTGCTTTGCGCACCAGTTCAACGTGGTTAACGTAGGCGCTACCATCCGCCCACTGAAAGGCGCGGGGCAGCGGTGAATCGCAGACACTTGGGTCAAAGGCAAAAGACTCACTGACTTGGTTGTCGTTAAGCGCGTCATAGCGCTGAGTCAGTTTGGGCGCAAGGGTCGTCCAATTATCGAGTGCCGCTTGTAGTGTGGGCGCAATATCGTCGGCGTGGACGGCGCGAGTAAGGTCGCGAGAGACCAAAATCAATTTGCCATCACGTCCGTGTTTGAGTGAAGCCAGTTTCATTGCTTTCTCCTTCGCTATTCTGCGTCACTTGGCGTGCGCCAAGAGTAGACATAATCGGTCAGTTCGGTGGCTTTCGCCGCGTCGCCCATATCAAGTGGCATGCGGGTATCGATCATCACCGCCACTTCATCGGTCTCTTTTTTCTGATGCTTTTTGCCCGCGGCAAAGGCTTTTGGGTGAGGTCCATGTGGGAAGCCACAAGGGTGTAAGGTCACCATACCGGCATCAATGTTATCGCGGCTGAAAAAGTCACCTTGGTGATAGAAAAGCACTTCATCATAGTCATCGTTATTGTGGTAAAAAGGCACCTTCAGTGCGCCAGGATCCGACTCGATCGGGCGGGGGACAAAGGTACAAATCACAAAACCTTGCGCGACAAAGGTGGTGTGCGCGGATGGCGGCAAGTGATAACGATGGCTCATTAGTGGGCGGATATCTCGCCAGTTAAGCCGGAATACGGTGAGGTTGCCCTTCCAGCCTACGGCATCGAGTGGATTATAAGGATAAGTGACACGGTTGAGCTGTTGGCGCGATTTGATCATCACCTGCCAGCTTTCGCTATCGGATTGCTGGGCTTTAAAGCTATCGTCAATACGTGCATGTTCTAACACCGCGGGGTCAAACACCGCATGCTCGCCGACAATGCCTCGTTCGGCGCTCATGTAGGAGCCATGTGTCGCTTCAATCATCAGCAAAGTAGTGGCCTCATCCGGCACCAGTCGCCAGCTGGTGGCGCGAGGAATAATCAAGTAATCGCCTTTGCTGTAGCGCAAGTGGCCGTAATCGCAATACAGCGAGCCTTCGCCCTGATGGACGAATAAGCAATCGTCGCCATCGCTGTTGCGCACCAGATAAGACATGGCGGTATCGGTGCGCCATAAGCGAACCTGAACATTGGCATTGGATAACAGCACGGGGGCATCCATTGGCGACGTGCCTTGCGTTTCAACTCGGTTGGTGTCAAAAGCATGCGGTCGCAATGGGCCTTCCCACTCACTCCAGCCCGTCGGGGGATGGCGGTGATACATATGACTGGCCGGGCCAAAAAAGCCTTCCTTGCCACATTCGCGCTCGTAGGTTCCTTCGGGAAAGTCGCAGTGGGCTTGACGTGAGGCGTCCCCCTCACGAATGGGGAATGAAAACCACTTTCGCATATCTCGCTCCTTGTGCTGGGCGGCCGTGGTCACCGGTACGGCCAAATAGTTTCAAAAGAAACAATCTATCCGTTTATACTAGCGAGCAGATAAGATAAAAAGCAACGTACTGTTAACAAATATTTTACCTTATCTGTTCAGTATTTTTGCCGCCTAAAAACCGTAAGTGTAAACAAAGCACTACCTTTGCATCTTATCGACGCCTCTCGTAAAGTAAGGTATATGATTTCAATTGAAACTAACTGATATGACCGTTCCGCACCTAGCCCTTGACAGTTTTTTGCCCTACAAATTAGTTCACACCGCAGAGCTGGTTGCCGATAGTCTTGCGGCACGTTATGAAGCAGAGTTTGGATTGTCGCGTCCAGAATGGCGCGTGCTGGCCTCTTTGGGCGCACGGGATGGCGTGATGGCGAAAGATTTAGCCGCAGAAACGCGGTTGGATAAAGTGAGAGTGTCGCGCTTGCTTACCCGTTTAGAGCAGCATCAGTTGGTAGAGCGACGCGCGTGTCAAGGTGATCAGCGCGCCGCGTTAGTCCATTTGACCGACAAAGGCCGCACCCATTATCAGACCATTATTCCCAAGGTGTTGGAGTGGGAAAAAGCCATGCTTGAGGGACTCAGTGCGGCGCAGTATCAAGCCTTATATCAGGCATTAGATGCCTTGCAGCACCGAGTGTATCACTTGGATCAGACCGGCAGTGACGAAGCCAGTGTTTGACGGCGCAACACCACGGCATACAGGTACGCCATAATACCGGCCAGTAGATTGGCAACAGCGATTCCCGCAAACAGGCCATGGGTGCCGTTGACCATGCCGCCCAGCCACGCACAGGGCACTAAGAAAACAAACAAACGGACTAGGTTGCAGGCGAACGAATGCAGCGAACGCTTCATGGCATTCAGGCCGCCGACCAATAACATCAAGGTGCCTTGTAAGCCGTAACTGGCCGGGACCACCATCAAATAGTGGGCAATTTCTTGTTGAACCCGCACATCGTCACTGAACACATCCGCAATCAGATCGATAAAAGGCCACAGCGATAAGTACAAGGCAAATTGGAACAAGATGGCAAAGCGCATCGCACTGAACAGCGCCTGAAAGGCCCGCTGATGGTATTGGGCGCCAAAGTTTTGCGACATTAAGGGCGTAAGCGAAGACGTCATTGCCATCATCACTATCAATAAAATCGCTTCAATCCGTTGCGCGGCGCCATAGGCGGCAACGCTTTCGGTGCCTTGTGAGGCGAGCATCATCATTAATATGGCAGCTGCTGCGGGGTTGAGCGCATTGGTCATTCCAGCAGGCATGCCAATTTTAAGAATTTGACTCACATCGGTGCCGATCTGTTGCCATTGCGGCGCAATCAGTAGCTGCTCTCGTCGAGTGAGTACGATAAGTGCAGCGAGCATGGCTCCGGCCCAGCTCAAGGCACTGGCGATAGCGGCACCTTGCACGCCTAGTTCAGGGAAAGGGCCTAAACCAAAAATTAGCAAGGGGTCGAGAACGCCATTAATCAGCCCAGAGACCATCATGATTTTGGCTGGGGTTTTGGTATCACCTGTGGCACGAATGGCGGCATTACCTGCCATCGGTACCACCAATAAAGGAATCGTGAGGTACCATATCTGCATATATTCATGGATCAGTGGAAGTAAATCTTTACTGGCGCCTAATGCAGAAAAAACGGGAACAATGGTGGCAGCACCCAACCAGCCAACCAACATCACGAGCAACAAGGCCAATAATAATCCGTGGGTTGATACACGCGCCGCATCTTGGTGATCTCCTTGGCCGAGTAAACGTCCGACAAGTGCTGCAATACCGACTCCTAACCCGAGAGTGATGGAGTTCACCGCAAAGGTGATAGGAAAGGTAAAACTCACCGCTGCCAACGCCTCTGTCCCTAGTTGCGAGATAAAAAAGGTATCGACCACGTTGAACATGATGATCGCAAACAGGCCGAACACCATTGGAATCGTCATTTTGCGCAAGGTTTGATTAATTGGAGCAGAAAGCAACCCGTGTTTATCGTTCATAGTCTCTGATCGCTGAGTTGGGACGGCTTACCCTAGCGGATCCGCATAAGGTGAGAAAGTTACGTGTCTAAAAAAAACAAAAAAATTGCTGTAAAGCCCTTGGGAAAGAAAAAGTCCGTCCCCACATAGGGAGAGACATCAGGTACCGGACGCATGTACGGCCTGTGTGCATACTTACTTCATCAAACGGAACATCATTACTAATTCAGGAGACGACCGATGAACATTCGTCCACTACATGATCGCGTTATCGTTGAGCGCCAAGAAGCTGAGTCTAAATCAGCGGGCGGCATCGTGTTAACTGGTTCTGCTGCAGAAAAATCTACCCGCGGTAAAGTACTGGCGGTAGGTAAAGGCCGTATTCTTGAAAACGGCAGTGTGCAGCCGTTGGACGTTCAAGTGGGTGACACTGTTATCTTCTCTGAAGGCTTTGGTACCAAAACCGAAAAGATCGAGGGTCAAGAGGTTTTGATCTTGTCTGAAAGCGACATTATGGCAATCGTTGAGTAATTCATTTCACCTCCAATCAATAACGTAAGAAAGGAATAAAAACATGGCTGCTAAAGACGTTAAATTTAGTGACGACGCACGTGCGAAAATGCTCGAAGGTGTGAATGTTCTGGCGGATGCCGTTCGCGTCACACTGGGCCCTAAAGGCCGTAACGTAGTGCTCGACAAATCATTCGGTGCACCAACCATCACTAAAGATGGTGTTTCTGTTGCGCGTGAAATTGAGCTGGAAGACAAATTCCAGAACATGGGCGCGCAAATGGTGAAAGAAGTCGCTTCACAAGCCAATGATGCGGCGGGTGACGGCACGACCACAGCGACCGTATTGGCGCAGTCTATTATTAGCGAAGGCCTAAAAGCAGTTGCTGCGGGCATGAACCCAATGGATCTGAAACGTGGTATCGACAAAGCTGTCGTTGCCGCGGTGGAAGAGCTGAAAAATCTGTCTGCACCTTGCACCAGCAACAATGCTATTGAGCAAGTGGGAACTATCTCGGCAAACTCTGACCACACTGTTGGTAAGCTTATCGCACAAGCAATGGACAAAGTGGGCCGTGACGGTGTGATCACTGTTGAAGAAGGGCAGTCACTGCAAGACGAACTGAGCGTTGTGGAAGGCATGCAGTTCGACCGCGGTTACTTGTCTCCGTACTTCATTAACAACCAAGAAGCCGGTAATGTTGAACTGGATAACCCATTTATCCTACTGATCGACAAAAAAGTCTCTAACATTCGCGAACTACTGCCAACCCTTGAAGCGGTTTCTAAAGCGTCTCGTCCGCTGCTGATCATTGCAGAAGATCTTGAAGGTGAAGCGCTGGCCACCTTGGTGGTAAACAATATGCGCGGCATTGTCAAAGTGGCAGCAGTGAAAGCACCTGGTTTTGGTGATCGTCGTAAGGCGATGCTACAAGACATCGCGACCCTGACTGCAGGTACTGTCGTGTCTGAAGAGATCGGTATGGATCTTGAGAAAGTGACACTAGAAGACCTTGGCCAAGCCAAGCGTGTCACCATTACTAAAGACAACACCACAATTGTTGATGGTATTGGTGAAGAAGCGGCGATCGAAGGTCGTGTTGCTCAAATTCGTCAACAAATCGAAGACGCGACGTCTGACTACGACAAAGAAAAACTGCAAGAGCGCGTTGCCAAACTGGCTGGCGGTGTTGCGGTGATTAAAGTCGGTGCAGCGACCGAAGTTGAAATGAAAGAGAAGAAAGATCGCGTTGAAGACGCATTGCACGCAACCCGTGCTGCGGTTGAAGAAGGCGTGGTTGCCGGTGGTGGCGTTGCGCTTATTCGTGCTGCAAGCAAAGTCGGTGAGCTAAAAGGCGATAACGAAGAGCAAAATGTCGGTATCCGTGTGGCGCTACGTGCGATGGAATCACCACTGCGTCAAATCGCCACTAACGCAGGTGACGAAGATTCAGTGGTTGCGAACAACGTGAAAGCGGGTGAAAACCACTTTGGCTACAACGCATCAACTGGTGAATATGGTGACATGATTGAAATGGGTATCCTGGATCCAACCAAAGTGACGCGTAGTGCGCTTCAGTTTGCGGCATCCGTGGCTGGCCTGATGATCACCACCGAAGCCATGATTACTGATCTGCCACAAAAAGATGGCGGCGCTGATATGGGTGCTGCTGGAATGGGCGGTATGGGAGGAATGGGCGGCATGATGTAATCTGCCTCTCCTCCTTAAAGAAAAAACCCAGCTTCGGCTGGGTTTTTTCGTTCTCGGGCTGACGCTAATAACGCGACTCAGTGCGGAGACGCAGATGAAAAAATATTCATCACTGCTACACCCGAGACAATCAGTACCATGCCGATAATCGCCGCTGTATCGAGTTTTTGGTCAAAGACAAGCCAGCCAATTAAAGCAATCAATGTTACGCCAGCACCTGCCCAAATTGCATAAGCGATACCAACCGGTATAGCGCGTAGTGTCAGCGCGAGTAAATAGAAAGAAAAACTGTACCCCACTACGACTAACACCGAAGGGACGAGCTTTGAAAAGCCGTCGCTGTTTTTGAGTGACGCCGTTGCAATCACTTCTGCCACAATCGCAAACCCCAGAAAAAGCCAGTGCTTCATATCGATGACTCCCAAGTGAGAAACAGGCCGACTATGCTACCAGCCCCTTTTCATGATGTATGCCTCATTTTTTCTAGAGAAAGGTGAAAATTTCGACTATGTTAATAAATCCAAACAAAAGCAAGCCTTGCCTGAACGTTAAAATAGACAAAAAAAGCGACTTAGTATGTTTTTTGTGCGGGTGAGTTTTTTTTGCAAAAAGGGGTTGCGGTAAAAACTGAGATCTCTATACTGCGCTTCCTGTCGACGGGGCAACGAGACGCAAGTCACGAAATGCCGACCACGAATCGACACGCTCTTTAACAATTTGACCTATGCAATCTGTGTGGGCACTCGTTGAGAATAGA